>NZ_CBFFRK010000001.1:0-108143 GCF_965644245.1 Erwinia sp. V71 | reverse complement strand
AGGGAGCACTGAACAGCAGGCCAAGAAAATGCCTCGGGTTCCGGCAGCCTTCAGTGGTCTTTGCAGAGTTAAGACAGACGGCTTAGCGTTGCACTTCGAACTTGAATCCGCCCATCCTTACACTAATAATTAAAAAGGGTTCTTATCCGTTGAACCAGTAATCAGCCTGTCAGGCGAATTAAATTTACGTGTGAAGAATAACCAAGTCAATAACGTTTTAATCATTGAGTTTTGAGAAAGATGTATTATTCCGGTCAAAAAACTGGCCACGGTTTCTGATGTTTCATTGCACAATTTTTTGACCGTCAGTTCCGCGTTATATTGGCTGGACTGATTTCAGATTCACGATGCTATTTCTGTTATTTGATGCTCATACCAGCATGGTTCTCCTGCGACATATTCTTCCAGATATGCATCACCGCGTAACTGCGCCACGGCCGCCACGCCTGTGATATCGCTTCGGCCTGTTTTGCACTGACACCGCCCAGATTATTACGTACCACAATATCTTCTTTGGGAAACGCATCCGGCCAGCGCAGGGCACGCATGGCGATATAGTTTGCCGTCCACGGGCCGATGCCAGGCAATGCAACCAGCTGCGCGATCACGTTTTCCGGCTCACTGCCGGCTTCCAGATGTAACTCACCCGATGCACAAGCCTGCGCCATAGCCAGAATACAGCGTGAGCGCGCACTTACTATCCCCAGACTGGCAATTTCATCCACGCTGGCGTCACTGATGCGCGCGGCCTGCGGCGACAGACGGGTTAGCTCAGCGAAGGGGGTGACAATCGGCTCGCCAAATGCGCCGGCAACCCTTCCGCCAATGGTGGTGGCGGCTTTGACGGTGATCTGCTGACCGAGAATGGCGCGAATCGCCATCTCAAAGCCGTCGAAAGCGCCAGCGACACGCAGGCCCGGATTCAGACTGAGGCTGGCCTGCAATAGTGGGTCCTGCTGCAGATGAGCCGCAATCAGGTCCGGACGCGCACTGAGGTCAAACAGATTACGCAGGCGTTGTAACAGCGCTGGCAGAACCAGGGTCAGCGAGTGGGTAAACTCCACCAGCAATGCGTCGCGCTGCGGATGATGGCTCACCTGAATCCAGCCGGTGGCCTGGCCGAGACGCACTGTGCGTGCATAGCTGCTGTCGCTGACAAACTCCACATCCTTAATCGCACGCATGCGCAGAAAATCGAGCATTGCCTGCCAGTCATAGGGAGGGCGATAGCTGAGCTGCAGCGTGGAAGTTTCTGTCTCGACCAGCGGGGCACTGGTTGCACTGGCTTCTTTGCGCAGACGGCTGGGCGAAAGGCGATACTGGCTGTTAAACGCATCGTTAAAACGGCGCAGGCTGGAGAATCCGCTGGCAAAGGCAATTTCGGTCACTGGCAGACGGGTTTCCGTCAGCAGCTGCTTGGCAAGCAGCAAACGCCGGGTCTGGCGGATCTCTACCGGCGACACACCTAATTCTTTCTGTACAATACGGCGCAGCTGGCGCGAACTGATACCAAACCGGGCGGCAATCTGCTCCAGGCTTTCAGCTTCATGACTCAGCCCTTCATCAATGCGTTGTACCAGCAGGTCGGCGATACGGTGCGCGCTGTCTACCGGCGCATTGCCTGGCGATAGCTCAGGACGGCAGCGCAGGCAGGGGCGAAAACTGGCTTTTTCCGCCGCGGCTGCACTGGCGAAAAAGCGGCAGTTCTCCTCGCGCGGTGCTTTTACCGGGCAGACAGGGCGGCAGTAGATGCCAGTCGAGGTGACGCCGACAAAAAACACCCCATCGAAGCGTGAGTCACGTGAGGTCAGCGCCTGATAAGCGGCATGAGTATCCATAGTGCGGGTTCCTGAATGAGTCTGGATAGCGCCATTGTGGCGCAGGCTGATGAACCAGACTGGCCATAACCGGACATCAAACTATTTTAACCTGATGTCCGAAAACAGCCAGTCACACGCCAGCAATCAGTGATAATAGGCAACACACGCGCCATAACGAAGGAGAATTCCATGGCTTACTTCCATAAATTAGTGCCCACCCCGGTAGGTGTGCTGACATTGATCGCCAGTGAGCACGGACTGGCGGGGATCCTGTGGGAGAACGAAAGCAGAGTGCTTGCCCGGCTGAAGCCATCGCAGGAGGATAATCTGCATCCGCTTCTGATCGAAACCGAGCGTCAGCTGAATGACTACTTCACGGGGCAGCGTAAGATCTTTGATTTGCCGCTTGATTTTAACGGCACCGAGTTTCAGAAAAAGGTCTGGGCGGCGCTGCTGACCATTCCGTTTGGCGAAACACGCAGTTATGCCGACATCGCCCGCCAGATTGGTCATCCGAAAGCGGTGCGCGCCGTCGGGGCGGCAAATGGTCAGAACCCGATTTCTATTGTCGCGCCCTGCCATCGGGTGATTGGCGCTAACGGCAAACTCACCGGTTTTGCGGGCGGGCTGCAGACCAAAGCCTTTTTACTGAATGTCGAATCCGCCATGCCGGAGCTGTTCAGGTGACAGGCTTCACATTCTGCAACAGGAGATAAAAAAGCCGCGACAGGCATGCTCAGTTCCGTTATCGTGTTTAGCATATAAAACATCCGGCGCAATAAACCGGATGAAAAGGTGAAAATTTGCTGAATACGTTAAGTCGAAAAAACTGAGACTGGTGCTATGAGCCTGATGTTCGATCCTGAAGCTGCAATTTATCCGTTTCCGCCGAAGCCTGCGTGGCTGACGCCCGATGAGAAAACGTATTATCGGGAAAAAATTAAGCGCCTGCTGAAAGCGCGTAATGCGGTGATGGTGGCGCACTACTACACTGACCCGGAAATTCAGGCGCTGGCGGAAGAGACGGGCGGCTGTATCTCAGATTCGCTGGAGATGGCGCGCTTTGGCAGCCAGCATCCCGCCAGTACGCTGCTGGTGGCTGGGGTGCGTTTTATGGGCGAAACAGCGAAGATCCTCAGCCCGGAAAAAACGATACTGATGCCGACGCTGCAGGCCGAGTGTTCGCTCGATCTTGGCTGCCCGGTCGATGAATTCAGCCGCTTTTGCGACAGCCACCCGGATCGTACCGTGGTGGTGTATGCCAACACCTCCGCGGCGGTGAAGGCGCGTGCAGACTGGGTGGTGACCTCCAGCATCGCGGTGGAACTGATTGAACATCTCGACAGCCTCGGCGAGAAGATTATCTGGGCACCGGATCGCCATCTTGGCCGCTATGTCACGCGACAGACCTCCGCCGATGTGCTGTGCTGGCAGGGTGCCTGCATTGTGCATGACGAATTTAAAACGCAGGCACTGCAGCGCATGAAAGCGCTGTACCCGGATGCTGCCGTACTGGTGCATCCGGAGTCGCCTCAGGCGATTGTTGAGCTGGCGGATGCGGTTGGCTCCACCAGCCAGCTGATTCAGGCGGCGCAGCGCCTGCCGCAGCGGCAAATGATTGTCGCCACCGATCGCGGTATCTTTTATAAAATGCAGCAGGCGTGCCCGGATAAAGAGTTGCTGGAAGCGCCCACTGCGGGTGAAGGTGCGACCTGCCGCAGCTGTGCACACTGCCCGTGGATGGCGATGAACGGTCTGCAGGCGATTGCCGCCGCGCTGGAGCAGGGCGGTGAACAGCACGAAATTCATGTTGAGGAGAGCCTGCGCCAGGCGGCATTGCTGCCGCTGAATCGTATGCTATCTTTTGCTGCGGAACTTAAACTTAAGGTGAAAGGCAACGCCTGACGCTTTGCTGCTACAGGGACATCGTATGGATTTTTTTAGCACGCAGAATATTCTGGTTCACATTCCGATTGGTACGGGTGGCTACGACCTGTCATGGATTGAAGCGGTCGGCACCGTTGCTGGCCTGCTCTGCATCTGGCTGGCGAGCCAGGAAAAGATTATTAATTACCTGTTTGGCCTGATTAACGTGTCACTGTTTGCGGTGATTTTCTTCCAGATCCAGCTGTATGCCAGCTTGCTGCTGCAACTGTTCTTTTTTGTTGCCAATATTTACGGCTGGTACGCCTGGAGCCGCCAGACGACCGATCACCAGACGCAACTGAAAATCCGCTGGCTGCCGCTGCCGAAAGCGATTGGCTGGGCCGTGGCCTGCGTGGTGGCGATTGGCCTGATGACACTGTATATCGATCCGGTGTTTGCCTTCCTTACTCGTATTGCGGTGGCGATCATGCAGACGCTGGGCATGGATGTGGCCATGCCACAGCTGCAACCCGATGCTTTCCCGTTCTGGGACTCCTGCATGATGGTACTGTCGATTGCTGCGATGATTCTGATGACGCGTAAATATGTCGAGAACTGGCTGCTTTGGGTGATTATCAATGTGATTAGCGTCAGTATTTTTGCCCGTCAGGGGGTGTACGCGATGTCGCTGGAGTACCTGTTACTGACCTTTATTGCGCTGAACGGCAGCTGGCTGTGGATGAAAAGCGCCCGCGAGCATGGCTCACGCGCGCTGTCATAGCCATCAGTGGTGATGATGATGGTGGTGAGCGCTGACTAACCCAAGGTCGCACTCATCACCGTCGCACTGCTGGTATTCCATCTGTACTGTGGCGTGTTGAATCTGATAACGCTGGTGCAGATAGTGGTGAATTTTCTGCAGTAACGCATCATGATCGTAAGGCGGGATCACCTGTGCATGCAGAGTGAGCACTGGCTTTTCACCTACCTGCCAGAGATGCACATGATGGACATTGCGCACCTCAGCGATGTTCAGTGTCAGGTCTCGCTTCAGTTTATCGACATCAATTGCGCCAGGCGCACCTTCCAGTAATTCATGAATGCTCTCTTTCATCAGCGACCAGGCGCTGCGCAATACCAGCGCCGAAACCAGCACTGACAGAATCGGGTCAATCGGCGTCCAGCCGGTGAACAGAATAATCAGTGCGGCGACAATCGCGCCTACCGAGCCAAGCAGATCCCCCAGTACATGCAGTGCAGCGGCTCGTACATTCATGTTTTTCTCTTCGCTGCCACGGTGCAGCAGCCAGAAGGAGAGCAGATTCGCCAGCAACCCGGCGATGGAAATGGTCAGCATAAAGCCACCCGCGATGGGTTGCGGCTGGTAAAAGCGGCGGATCGCTTCCCAGACAATCAGCACGGTGATCACCAGCAGTGCCAGCGCATTAACAAATGCGGCGAGGGTGGTGAGACGCAGCAGGCCAAAGGTATGGCGACTGTTCGGTTTGCGGCGGGCAAATTGTATCGCCAGCAGCGCCACCAGCAGCGCGGCGGCATCGGTGAGCATATGTCCGGCATCCGCCAGCAGTGCCAGCGAACCGGATAACAGCCCGCCGATCACTTCAGCCAGCATAAACAGCGCGGTAACACTAAATGCTGCCAGTAAGCGCTTCTGGTTGCTGTTTTCTTCTGTATGAGAGTGAGTATGGTGTGGGTGAGAGTGAGCCATAAGCTTCCAGCGTGTTACGTTATTTATTCATTACTATACCCTAAATCATTCAAGTCGCCTCAGGGTGCCTGCTGTTGGTGCAACCAGCGTAGCTGCAGCCTGAAGTATGACGGGGATATATCAGTAAAAGAGATTGTCGCTGGAATGATTGTGATGAAAAGAAAAGGGAGCTTGCGCTCCCCTGACTGCATTACTGCGTAGTACCGTCCGTTTTGGTATTTACATCATGTCCATGACCCGTCTGCACTTTTTTATTCATATCCGGGCATTTACCCTCTTTACACTGGCTGTTTTTATGGATTTCATCTGCCGTCATATTACTGCTGTCGGTGCCGGTGGCCGGTGTGCCCGCACCCGTATTAATTTTTGAGTTATCAACGTTATTTGGCGGCAGATTCTGTTTCGCCGATGGCGCGATATTACCGGAGTCAGCAGCCTGATTGCTCAGCCCGTTATTGCTGCTGCTGGTGCCACTTTCGGCAGCGAGCGCAGCGCCACTCCCTAATGTCATTGCGGCGGTTAAAAGGACGATTGCGAGATTTTTCATCGTAATACTCCTGTCAGTTTGCTTTGCTGCCAGCCCGACCTGAACGGGGAATTGAGGCTAAAATAAAATTTCGATTGATAAACAAATAGTGAATTTTTATATCATAAAGATGATATTTTTAAGTGTTAACAGTTAAAAGTGTAGTTAATGGCGATATAAATGCAAATAAGTTGCGCCTAAGGCAGAGGGAAAGCGATTTACAGCGTCTGACGGGCGGGCTAAATTGGTCAGGTTGTGCCCGGTGCGCACCGGGCAAAGAATTTAATGGACAGAATATGAATTACCAGAACGATGATTTAAGAATCAAAGAGATCAAAGAACTTTTGCCTCCTGTGGCATTACTGGAAAAATTCCCGGCAAGTGAAAAGGCAGCGACCACCGTCTCTCTCGCCCGTCAGGCCATTCACAATATCCTGCAGAACAAAGATGACCGCCTGCTGGTGGTGATTGGCCCATGCTCGATCCACGATCCTGCTGCGGCGAAAGAGTATGGCGCACGCCTGCTGAAACTGCGTGAAGAGCTGAGTGACTTGCTGGAAGTGGTGATGCGTGTTTACTTTGAGAAACCACGTACCACGTTAGGCTGGAAAGGGCTGATCAACGATCCGCATATGGATGGCAGCTTCCAGATCAATGACGGTCTGCGTATCGCCCGTAACCTGCTGGTGGATATCAATGATACTGGCCTGCCTGCGGCGGGTGAGTTCCTCGATATGATCACGCCGCAGTATATGGCGGATCTGATGAGCTGGGGCGCGATTGGTGCGCGTACTACTGAATCACAGGTACACCGCGAGCTGTCGTCTGGTCTTTCCTGCCCGGTCGGTTTTAAAAACGGCACCGATGGCACCATCAAAGTGGCGATCGACGCGATCAACGCCGCCAGTGCGCCACACTGCTTCCTGTCAGTGACCAAATACGGTCATTCGGCGATTGTGGAAACCAGCGGTAACAGTGACTGCCATATTATTCTGCGTGGCGGTAAAGAGCCGAACTACAGCGCCCATCACGTCAGTGCGGTGAAAGCCGGACTGGAGAAGGCGGGTCTGCCACAGCAGGTGATGATCGATTTCAGCCATGCGAACAGCAGCAAGCAGTTCCAGAAGCAAATGCTGGTGGCTGACGATGTGGCACAGCAGATTGCCGGTGGTGAGCAGGCGATTATCGGCGTGATGATTGAGAGCCATCTGGTGGAAGGTAACCAGAGCCTCGAAAGTGGTGAGCCGCTGGTGTATGGCAAAAGTATCACTGATGCCTGTATTGGCTGGGACGATACTGAAAAAGTGTTACGCCAGTTAGCGGCAGCGGTGAAAACCCGTCGCGGGTAAACGGTAGTGATCCCCTCCGCCATAAAATGGGGGAGGGTAGGGAGGGGGAGCAAACGACACTGCGTCGTCAGTTCCTCCCTCCCAGCCTAGCCCCGCAAGCGGGGGAAGGCGTTTTACAGCAAACGAATTACTTCGCTTTACCCTGATTAGCCACGGCTGCAGCTTTTGCGGCGATTTCGTCCGCGTCGCCCAGGTAGTAGCGTTTCAGAGGTTTGAAGTTTTCATCGAACTCATACACCAGCGGTACTGCTGTTGGGATGTTCAGTTCAAGAATTTCGTCTTCGCTCATGTTATCCAGGTATTTCACCAGCGCGCGCAGAGAGTTACCGTGTGCCGCAATGATCACACGTTCGCCGCTCTTGATGCGTGGCAGAATGCTTTCGTTCCAGAATGGGATAACACGTTCGATGGTCAGCGCCAGGCTTTCAGTGGTTGGCAGCTCTTTGTCGGTCAGTTTCGCGTAACGTGGATCGTGACCAGGGAAACGCTCATCATCACGGCTCAGTTCTGGTGGGGTGATCGCGAAACCACGACGCCACTGTTTAACCTGCTCGTCACCGTATTTTTCAGCGGTTTCTGCTTTGTTCAGGCCCTGCAGCGCACCGTAGTGACGCTCATTCAGCTTCCAGGATTTCTCAGTTGGCAGCCAGGCCTGGTCCAGTTCGTCAAGAACGTTCCACAGGGTGTGGATGGCACGTTTCAGCACGGAGGTGTAGGCGAAATCGAAGGCGAAACCTTCTTTTTTCAGCAACTGACCTGCCGCTTTCGCTTCGCCTTCGCCTTTCTCAGACAGATCCACATCGTACCAACCGGTGAAGCGGTTTTCGTTGTTCCACTGGCTTTCGCCGTGACGCACCAGAACCAGCTTAGTAACAGCCATAGCTTAACTCCTTAATAATCGACATTTCTTTGGATAACAATTCTGTTGCGATTGCCAAACATGTCGCATCCGGCAACCTGCTATCCCCATACCATAGCGGAAATCTGCGCACGGCGTAAGCCTGGGACGAGCGCAGTGCGCGTTTTTCAGCCGCTTATTCAGCAGGCGGTCAGGGTATAGCGCGTTATCGACTGATACGATTCACCTGGCTGTAACCAGCAGCTGGGTTGCGGCCACTCCGCATGGTTTGGCGAGTCGGGCAGAAACTCGCTTTCCAGCGCAATACCCTGGAAAGCAGTATAGCTGCCCTGTTCGCGCGCGGGCGTACCGTCGAGATAATTGCCGGAGTAGAGCTGCAGGGCAGGGGCGGAGGTGTGCACGGTCAGTTGCAGCTGGCCATCCGCTGACCATAACTGCGCCGCAGGCTGGCTGGCGTCACCGCGTGCCGTCAGTAAAAAGGCGTGGTCGTAGCCTTTTACTTTCTGCTGGTCTTCATCTTGCAGGAAATCCTGCGCAATAGTTTTCGGCTGGCGAAAATCAAAACTGTTCCCGGTCACCGGTTTTAAATCTGCACAGGGAATACCGCTGCTGTCCACCGGCAGGTAGTGATCGGCCAGCAGTTGCAGGCGGTGCTGACGTGCATCGCCATGCTGCGCATCGAGATTGAAGTAGGCGTGATTGGTCAGATTGACCGGACACGCCTGATCCACCTGCGCATCATAAGCAATCGACAGGCTGTTGTTATCATCCAGCTGATAGTGCACGGTGGCCTGCAGATTACCCGGGAAACCCTGGTCACCGTCGGCGGAGCTGATGTGGTACAGCACCTCGTGTTCGTTCTGGCGCACAATCTGCCAGCGACGTTTATCAAAACCTTCAGGCCCGCCATGCAGCTGATGCGCGCCCTGGCTGGCCACCAGCTGAATATCGCCCTGCTGCAGGTACGCATTGGCGATACGGTTCGCATAACGCCCGACCGTGGCGCCGAGATAGGCAGACTGCCGCAGATAGTCGGCAGGCGTCGCACAACCGAGCAGCGCTTCACGCACGCTGCCATCTTTCATCGGTACGCGGGCGGAGAGCCAGGTGGCTCCCCAGTCCATCAGAGTAACCACCATCCCGTTGCGGTTACGCAACGTGGTGATGCGCCACGGCTGCCCGTCGGGCGCCAGTGACTCGGGTTGATTTAGCATGAACCTGCTCCTGCTGACGCTTTGCAGATATAGAAGGTCTCTTTCAGACCGGATTTCGCTTCATACTGTTCTGCGACAGCGGCTTTGACGCTGTCGACTAAATCCAGTGGCATCAGGGCCACAATACAGCCGCCGAAGCCGCCACCGGTCATACGCACGCCACCTTTGTCGCCGATCACGCTTTTCACTATCTCAACCAGCTGGTCAATTGCTGGCACGGTGATTTCAAAGTCATCGCGCATCGAGGCATGGGATTCAGCCATCAGGACGCCCATCCGCGCCAGATCGCCCTGACTCAGTGCATCAGCGGCTTCCAGTGTGCGGGCATTTTCGGTCAGCACATGGCGCACACGTTTCGCGACCTCGGCATCCAGACGATCCTGCGCGGCGAGGAATTCCGCCAGTTCGACATCACGCAGTGACGATTTACCAAAGAAACGCGCACCGCTTTCACACTGTTCACGGCGGGTGTTGTACTCGCTGCCGACCAGCGTGCGGCGGAAGTTGGAGTTGATAATCACCACCGCGATCTCTTCCGGCATCGACACCGCGCGGGTGCCGAGCGTGCGGCAGTCGAGCAGCATGGCGTGATCTTTCTCGCCCAGTGCTGAGATCAGCTGATCCATAATGCCGCAGTTACAGCCGACAAACTGGTTCTCAGCTTCCTGACCATTCAGGGCAATTTCTGCGCCGCTCAGTGGCAGCTGATACAGCTGCTGGAATACCGTACCGACGGCGACTTCCAGTGACGCCGAGGAACTCAGTCCGGCACCCTGTGGCACATTGCCACTGATCACCAGATCTGCGCCGCCGAACGCATTGTTGCGGCGTTGCAGATGCTTCACCACGCCGCGCACATAGTTGGCCCACTGTTTATCCTGCAGGCTGGTGATCTCCTCATCCAGCGAGAAGCTGTCCTGCTGGTTATCATAGTCGGCGGCAATCACCCGTACCTGACGATCATCACGCGGTGCGCAACTGATCACCGTCTGATAATCGATGGCGCACGGCAGCACAAAGCCGTCGTTGTAGTCGGTGTGTTCACCGATCAGGTTCACGCGGCCCGGCGCCTGAATAAAGTGGCTCGGCGGGTAGCCAAAGTGATCGCTAAAAATCTGCTGAGTAAGGCTCTTTAAGCTCATTGTGATGCTCCGGTCTCGCGGAAATGAATATCGCTGACAGAACGCAGGCGTTCAGCCGCCTGTTCTGCGGTTAAGTCGCGCTGGGTTTCAGCCAGCATTTCGTAGCCCACCATAAACTTGCGTACGGTGGCCGAGCGCAGCAGCGGGGGATAGAAGTGGGCATGCAGCTGCCAGTGTTCGTTTTGCTCGCCGTTAAACGGTGCGCCATGCCAGCCCATCGAGTAAGGGAAAGAGCACTGGAACAGGTTGTCATAGCGGCTGGTGAGTTTTTTCAGTGCCAGCGCCAGATCTGCGCGTTGTGCGTCGGTCAGATCGGTCAGACGCAGGATATGCGCTTTCGGCAGCAGCAGGATTTCAAATGGCCACGCTGCCCACCATGGCACTACTGCCAGCCAGTGCGCGGTTTCCACCACGGTGCGGCTACCGTCGTTCAGCTCACGCGCGACGTAATCCACCAGCATCGGCGAACCATGCTGTTGCCAGTAGCGGCGCTGGTTTTCATCTTCCCGTTTGATTTCATTGGGTAAAAAGCTGTTAGCCCATACCTGGCCGTGCGGGTGCGGGTTGGAGCAGCCCATGGCTGCGCCTTTGTTTTCAAACACCTGTACCCAGGGGTAGTGCTGGCCGAGATCGGCAGTTTGTTCCTGCCAGGTGCGCACTACCTGTTCCAGAGCGTTCAGTGGCAGCTCCGGCAGAGTTTTGCTGTGATCGGGTGAGAAGCAGATCACCCGGCTGGTGCCACGCGCGCTTTCGCAGCGCATCAGCACATCTTCACTTTGTGGCGCATCCGGTGTATCCGTCATCAGTGCCGCAAAGTCGTTGGTAAAGACGTAAGTGTGCGTGTAATCAGGGTTTTTATCGCCAGTGACGCGGGTATTACCGGCGCATAAGAAGCAGTCAGGATCGTGTGCCGGCAGCTGTTCCTGCGACGGCGTTTCCTGAGCGCCCTGCCACGGACGCTTGGCGCGGTGCGGCGAGACCAGCACCCACTGATCGGATAACGGGTTATAACGGCGATGCGGGTGATCGACCGGATTGAATTTTGCCATTTGCAGTCCTGATAACGTAATAACAACTGGGTAAAAAGTAGCACAGCGATAAGGAGAAAAGCGTGATCAAGTCTGAATAAATGGAATCGTTTACACAAGATGATTATTCTTACTTATCAGACCAGCTGGCGTGTTAAGGAAATAACCTTATTTAAATGCAGGAAAAAAGTGGTAACGGTTACATTGGTACGCAATACATAAAAGCAAAGCGCGGAATCTATGGCAGCAATACCCAGGTTGACGTGCAGGGAACCCGGTCAGCTCAGGAAAGCGTCCCGCGCCATGGACGGTGCGGGACGGACTGTCATGGATGACAGGTTTGGCTAATTACCTCAGCTGTTCCTGCTGATAACAATAAATGTCACCGTCAGGGACAAAGGTTAAGCGGTGAGTAATGCACTGCGGCGCATCTTCAGCATGGTGCGAAACAAACAACAGCTGGGTCTGGCCTTCACCAATCAGCACGTCGACAAAGCGCCGTACCAGCAGGCGGTTAAGCGGGTCGAGTCCCTGTAATGGCTCATCGAGGATCAGCAGCGTCGGGTGTTTGACCAGCGCGCGGGCGATCAGTACCAGCCGCTGTTGTCCCCAGGATAAACTGTGGAACGGGGCATCGGCGGTGGCGTTATCCATGCCGAGCAGCGCCAGCCAGCCACTGGCAAGGTGCTGCTGACGATCCGAAACCGCCTGATAAATGCCAATTGAATCGAAGTAGCCGGACAGGATCACATTGCGCACGCTGGAACTGACGCGGTAATCAAGGTGCAGGCTGCTGCTGACATAACCAATATGACGCTTGATGTCCCAGATGGTCTCCCCGCTGCCACGGCGGATGCCAAACAGCGTCAGATCGTTGCTGTAACCCTGGGGATGATCGCCGGTGACCAGGCTCAGCAGCGTCGATTTGCCCGCACCGTTAGGGCCGACAATCTGCCAGTGCTGACCAGGGCCGACCTGCCAGCTCAGATTATGCAGAATAGGGCGATCGTTATACGACACCACGCCGTTGTTCAGGACGATACGCGGTGCATCTGCCGCCAGCTGCAGCTGACTGTCAGGCACATCCGCTTCCGGCAGCGCCATACCGGCCAGCTTTTCGCTGTGCGCCAGTTGTGCCACCAGCGTCTGGGCAAGAATATCGCTGCGTTTGCCGGTGGTGCTCAGGGTACATTCCGCCAGCACGCCGACGCTGGCGATAAAATCGGGAATATCGTCAAAACGATTGAGCACCAGCACCAGTGTCAGCCCCTGCTGATGCAGCTGCGCCAGCAGATCCGCCAGGCTGGCGCGCGACTGCACATCAAGGCCATCGAAAGGTTCATCAAGGATCAGCAGGTCGGGCTGCGCCATCAGCGCCTGACACAGCAGCGTTTTTCGTGTTTCACCGGTCGAAAGATATTTAAAACGGCGATCCAGCAGTCGGGTAATACCAAACTGCTCCGCCAGCTGCGCACAGCGCGCGGCATCTTTCACCTCCAGCTGAATAATCTGTGCGGTGGTGAAACCTGTGTCATCTTCATCGGCGCTGAGCATATCGGTGTTATTGCGTTGCCACTCTTCACTGACTAACTGCTGCAGTTGTTCCAGCGACAGACGGGCAGGGCGCTGGAACTGGCTGTCACGTGAGCCGGTTAGCTGGATCAGCTCGCCGGACAGGGCTTTCGCCAGCGACGATTTGCCGCTGCCGTTGGCACCAACAAACGCCCAGCTTTCGCCCTGCTGCAACTGCACATCGTTTAGCGTCAGGACTCGGGTGTCGCTAAGGCGGAACGTGCCTTGCAAAATTTGCAACGTTGTCATTTTCATCCCGTTTTATGCATTGTTTATAAGGTTTTTAACCACTCTTCCGTACAATGTCAAACCCGGGAACATGCGTTACAGCAACGTGGCGATAATCACCCGATCGGCATTAAAACTGGCGATCGCGCTGCTGCCTGGTTGCAACTGCTGCGCCACCACCACGCTGTTTGGTACCGTGGTGCACAGTGTTTCACCACTACCTAACGTAATCAGCACTTCGCTTTGTTTCTCGCCCTGTTCAATCTGTCGTACTACGCCGCTAAGCTGATTGTCGGCGGCGATGGCGTCGCGCGTGACCTCAATCCAGGGCGCTTTAATCAGCACCAGCACTTCTTTGCCGCTGTCCAGCTGCAGACGGTCTGCGCTTTGCTCGGTCAGCGCCACTTTCAGTTTTGTTGCGCCATCGGCCAGCAGCACTTCAACATGCTGCTGCACCTGCAGATGGTCACGCTGGATAATGGTGCCGAACAGCTGATTGCGCGCGCTGGTCTGCAGCGAAAAGCGCGCAATGGCCGCCAGCAGGCTGTCGAGTGGCAGCTGGTCATCCTGCAGCACGTCGAAGGCTTTCTGCTGGATCTGCTCCAGCAACTGAAACAGCTGGATCAGTCGTTCGCCATAACGCGTCAGTATCGCGCCGCCGCCGCCTTTACCGCCGGTGGCGCGATCCACCAGTGTGCGGTCCGCCAGCTGGTTCATCTCATTAATCGCGTCCCAGGCGCTCTTATAGCTGATGCCCGCCAGCTTTGCTCCCTGGCTGATGGAGCCGGTATGCTGGATCTGCCTGAGCAGTTCGATACGGCGCGGGTCGGCAAACAGCTTCTGCTGTAAGCGGATAATCAGGGAAATGTCGGCCTGCATGGTCTCTCCTTACCGGGAACGGTGCGCCAATTGTAAAACGCACAAAAGGTCAGTGCACTTTTTTCTCCTGCCGTTACAATGGTTTTTTTGCACAATTCAGATGAGGCTTCGATGTTTGAATTATTAAAAAGCATGGCCGTGGCCGTTATCATGGTGCCCGTAGTGATGGCGCTGATCCTTGGCGCGATTTATGGCCTGGGTGAAGTGTTTAACGTCATCTCAAAAATTGGTCATCACGACGACCAGCCGGCGAAAAATCGCCAGTAAGACCTTTTCCTTAACGCCCGAAAAATCGGGCGTTATCATTTTCTGCTACCGCCAGCCTGTTCTCTCTTCTCCCTGACGCCGCACTTACCTGTAAACATCCCGCCGTTTCTGCCGATAAAGCCTGTGACAGCTGAGGCAAGATAGCGTTATATTATCAACTATATAACGTAACCCGGAGAGTATTATGTCTGTCACATTAAGTCGCTGGTTTGCCGGCGCGGTCTTAACTGCATCTGTTGCTGGCCATGCCGTTGCAGCGGAAAATATCACGGTATTTGCCGCTGCGTCGCTGACCAATGCCATGCAGGATATCGCCACGCAGTACGAGCAGGGCAAATCAGTAAAAATCGTTTCTTCTTTTGCCTCTTCTTCGACGCTGGCGCGTCAGATTGAGCAGGGGGCGCCTGCCGATCTGTTTATTTCTGCCGATCAGCAGTGGATGGATTACGCCATCGACAAAAAAACCGTCGAAGAGAACACCCGCTATACCCTGTTAGGCAATGAACTGGTGCTGATTGCGCCAGCGGCGGAAAAACCACAGCCAGTGGCGATCAGCAAAACCACCGACTGGAAAGCGCTGCTGAAAGGTCAGCGTCTGGCAGTGGGCGATCCGGACCATGTCCCGGCCGGCATTTACGCCAAAGAAGCGTTACAGAACCTTGGCGCATGGGATACCCTGTCGCCGGTGATGGCGCGTGCCAACAACGTGCGTGCGGCACTGGCGCTGGTGGAGCGTAATGAAACCCCTTACGGTATCGTGTACGGCTCTGACGCCGTTGCCAGCAACAAAGTGACGGTGGTCGGAACGTTCCCGGCCGACAGCCATAAACCGGTGGAATACCCGATGGCGATCGTCAAACAACATAACTCCGCGGCTGTCAGGGCGTTCTTCCAGTATCTGAAAGGACCGGAAGCGGCGGCTATCTTTAAACGTTACGGATTTACGCCACGTTAATGATGCTCAGTGACCTCGAATGGCAGGCGGTGGAACTCAGCCTGAAAGTATCTGGTGTTGCAGTGATTTGCAGTTTGCCATTAGGGGTGCTGATGGCCTGGATTCTGGTGCGTTGTCAGTTTCCTGGCAAAACCTTGCTGGACAGCATCATCCATCTGCCACTGGTGCTACCGCCGGTGGTGGTGGGCTATCTGCTGCTGATCGCCATGGGACGGCGCGGCTTTATCGGCGAATGGCTGTATGACTGGTTCGGCTTCAGCTTTGCCTTTAGCTGGCGCGGTGCGGCGCTGGCCTCGGCGGTGGTGGCATTTCCGCTGATGGTACGCGCCATCCGGCTGTCGCTGGAAGCCGTGGACAGCAAACTGGAGCAGGCCGCACGTACGCTGGGTGCAGGGCGCTGGCGGGTATTTTTCACCATTACACTGCCGCTGACGCTGCCCGGCATTATCGTTGGCACCGTGCTGGGCTTTGCCCGTTCGCTGGGCGAGTTCGGCGCGACCATTACCTTCGTTTCCAATATTCCTGGTGAAACCCGCACCATCCCGCTGGCGATGTACACCCTGATTGAAACCCCGGGTGCCGAAAACGCGGCGGCGCGTCTGTGTGTGATTGCCATTGTACTGGCGCTGGTTTCGCTGTTGATGTCTGAATGGCTGGTCCGCTGGGGCCGCAAGCGGCTGGGGGCATAATGCTGGAGCTGAATTTTACCCAGCAGCTGGGTGACCACCAGCTGGTGATTGACCAGAAAATCCCGGCGCAGGGCATCACTGCGGTGTTTGGCGTCTCGGGCGCGGGGAAAACCTCGCTGATTAACGCCATTAGCGGCCTGACCCGCCCGCAGAAAGGCATTATTCGTCTCAATGATCGCCTGCTGTGCGATGCCGAAAAGAAAATCCATTTGCCACCGGAACAGCGCCGTGTTGGCTATGTCTTCCAGGATGCGCGCCTGTTCCCGCACTATCGGGTGCGCGGCAACCTGCAATATGGCATGGCGAAAAGCATGCGCCCGCAGTTCGATAAGCTGGTGCAACTGCTCGGTATCGAGGCATTGCTGCAGCGTTTCCCGTGGTCGCTTTCCGGCGGGGAGAAACAGCGGGTGGCGATTGGTCGTGCGCTGCTGACGGCACCGGAAATCCTGCTGTTCGATGAACCGCTGGCGTCGCTGGACATCCCGCGTAAACGCGAACTGCTGCCTTATCTGCAGACGCTGGCGAACGAAGTCGATATTCCGATGCTGTATGTCTCACACAGCCTCGATGAGATCCTGCATCTGGCAGACAACGTGCTGGTGCTGGAACAGGGCAAAGTGAAAGCCTTTGGCCCGCTGGAAGAAGTGTGGGTCAGCAGTGCCATGCGTCCGTGGCTGCCGCGTGCCGATCAGAGCAGCGTGCTGCGTGTACAGGTGCTGGAGCAGCATCCGCACTATGCGATGACGGCGCTGGGACTCGGTGGTCAGCATATCTGGGTCAGCCAGATTGATGCCCCGGCCAAAACGTCGCTGCGTATCCGTATCCGTGCAGCTGATGTGTCGCTGGTGCTGCAGCCGCCGAAGCATAGCAGTATCCGCAATGTGGTGCCTGCGCAGGTGGTGGAGCTGCTGGATATTGATGAGCAGGTGGAAGTGAAACTGCAGATTGGCAATCGCGAGCTGTGGGCGCGGATTACGCCCTGGGCGCGCGATGAGCTGGCGATTAAACCGGGGATGTGGCTCTACGCGCAGATTAAGAGCGTGTCGATTACGCCGTAGGGTGCGTGATTGCGCTGGTGCTGACAAACCCAAAGCACGATGCACAATGAATCTTGCCGCAACCAATATGCTCAACGCACAGGGAACACGGTCAGCGGAGGAAAGCGTCCCGCGCCATGGACGGCGCGGGCCGAGCGGTCATGGATGACGAAAAGCGACTTTTCGTAGCTGACCGCGTTCCCTGAGCAGGCACAGCACTGACAGCGACCACCCCTTGCATGCACCGACCACTCCTGGCATACACCAACCCGACAGCGACCACCCTAATCAGGCACAGGACTTAAAGCAGTCCCCCTGAGCAGGGTGGCAAACGATTACAACACTTCGCGATAAATCGTCTCAGCAATACCTGGCTCCATATTGGTGCCAATCACCCGGTGAGCGCGCGCTTTAATGGCATCATCCGCATTACCCATCGCCACACCCAGACCCACGGTTTCCAGCATACTGAGATCGTTATAGTTATCGCCAAAGGCCAGCACATCGCTCATCTGATAACCCGCAGAAGCCACCCACTGCGCCAGACGCTTACCTTTGCTGTTACCGGCGCGGGCGATATCCACCTGATCATGCCACGACCATTCACAGGCCAGACCGATCTCCTGCTCCGCTTTATCGGCAAACTGCTGCAGCGCACGGGTATCCGGATGCGACAGGGCGAATTTCCAGATCGATTCGGCCTCATCTGCCGCCGCACTCAGACTGGCCACTTTGCGGAACACCGGACGCTGATGTTCCGGCAGCGACTGCGCCCAGTTCATGGTGCGCGTGACATGCCCGGTTTCTGTTTCATACAGCATCGCGTCATCGACATACAGCAGCCCGTGAATAGCCTGCTCATCGAGCATGGTAATCACCTGTTGCGCCTGCGCGACCGGCAACGGATCGGCACTTAACACCTTTTTTGCCTGATAATCATACAAATAAGTGCCATTACAGCAAATTGCAGGTGTATCCAGCGCCAGTGCCTGATAAAAAGGATGGATAGCCACGTGGTGGCGACCCGTGACGATCAACACTTTTACGCCAGCCTGGCGGGCTTGCGCCAGCGCTTCCAGTGATTCCGGCAGGATAGTTTTCTTCGCAGTCAGCAGGGTGCCGTCGAGATCCAGGGCGATAACGCGATAGCTCATGAGTCATTCCGGTGGTAATTATTAGAGAATTAATGATACTACACCTTGCTGTGCATTCGACCAAACCGGCAACGCCGGGGTCACACTGACGGACACCCGTTACCAGGCTGCGCTTTGCGACAGGTACAGTACCTGATGAGCCTGGTTCTCACTTTCAGCCATTGAACAAGGAGCATTCATGAAACAAGTTGTCTACACCGCCAGCCCTGAGAGCCAGCAGATCCATGTCTGGCAGCTAAACGATCAGGGCGCGTTAGCGCTGTTGCAGGTGGTTGACGTTGCCGGACAGGTGCAGCCGATGGTGGTGAGTCCGACGAAAGATTTCCTCTACGTGGGTGCACGCCCTGACTTCCGCGTGATTGCTTTCCGCATCGCGCAGGACGGCACGCTGAGCGAAGCAGGCCATGCGCCGCTGCCAGGCAGCCCAAGCCATATCTCTACTGACCGCAGCGGTCGTTACCTGTTTGCTGCGTCTTACAACGGTGCAGCGGTCAGCATCAGCCCGATTGGCGACGATGGTCTGCCGCAGGCGCCGAGCCAGGTGATTGAAGGCCTGGAAGGCTGCCACTCCGCGAATATCGATATCAGCAACCGCACCCTGTTTGTGCCTGCGCTGCTGCAGGATCGTATCTGCATTTTCGACCTGAACGACGGCAAACTGACACCGCACGCACAGAGCGAAATCAAGTCCGTGCAGGGCGCAGGTCCACGCCATATGGCATTCCACCCGAACCAGCAATACGCCTACTGCGTCAATGAACTGGACAGCACCGTGGATGTCTGGCAGCTGAAAAATGCCCATGGCGAAGTGTCGCGTGTGCAGAGCCTGGATCTGATGCCATCTGATTTCAGCGGT
Organism: Erwinia sp. V71; assembly: GCF_965644245.1. Taxonomy (NCBI): domain Bacteria; kingdom Pseudomonadati; phylum Pseudomonadota; class Gammaproteobacteria; order Enterobacterales; family Erwiniaceae; genus Erwinia; species Erwinia sp. V71. The sequence continues at coordinate 88,973 of NZ_CBFFRK010000001.1, read as the reverse complement.
ACCCGCTGGGCGGCGGATATCCACCTGACGCCAGATGGCCGTCATCTGTATGCCTGTGACCGTACCGCCAGCATCGTCACTGCCTTTACCGTCAGTGAAGATGGTGCGTCGATTGCGCTGGTGGCGCATCAGCCAACCGAAGAACAACCGCGCGGCTTTAATATCGACCATAGCGGTAAGTATCTGATCGCTGCCGGACAGAAATCGCACCACATCGAGGTGTATCAGATTGCCGGTGAGCAGGGCAAACTGACCCCGCTGGCGCGTTATGCGGTAGGGCAGGGGCCGATGTGGGTGGTGGTTCATCAGTTGAAGGGGTGAGTCTTTAGTGCTTAAAGGCTTAAAGGCTTAAAGGCTTAAAGGCTTAAAGGCTTAAAGGCTTAAAGGCCAGGTCAGGGGCGTTTCGCTCGCCCACGCGGCGAGCGAGTTAAGGGCCGAAAGCGCGGCCCTTAACAATCCGCGCTTCCGGTGGCTCCAGCGCCCGCTGCGCGGGTGCCTTCGTCAAAACGTCTTCCCTGAGGACCTGTGTGGACGCGCTCCCTGCGCGGCCACACCTCTCGCGACGTCCCTGTCGCTCGTCCCGGTCAGCCGTTTTTCCTCAGCGCTTGCGACGCCTCCTGAAAGTCAAAATCCAGGTCAACATCTAAAGATAAGTTCCACGTCAAAATCTAAAGGTAAATTCCAGGACAAGACCCTGGGTTAACGTTCGAGCCTTTTTGCTTGCGCGGTCAGTCTCACAGATGCAACAACTTCAGCAGTTATTCCGCCGTTGCTGCTGATGATGCCGGGTTTTGCCCGGTGACTAAATGTCCATCGCGCAGGGTATACACTCCCCAGTTATCAGTATGTTCAAACTTTGCGCCCAGCCGCTTCAGTTCATCTTCCACCAGGAAAGGCACCACATCCCTGAGACCGACGGCATGCTCTTCACTGTTGGTGAATCCCGTCACGCGTTTGCCTTCGACCAGCGGTTTGCCATCAACGGTTTTCACATGACGCAGCACACCAGGCGCATGGCATACCGCACCAACCGGTTTACCGTTAGCGTAGAAATTTTCAACCAGGGTAATGCTGGCTTTCTCTTCGGCCAGGTCCCACAGTGGGCCATGGCCGCCAGGATAAAACAGCGCATCAAAATGGCTGCTGTCGATAGTGTCCAGCCGCAACGTATTCGCCAGTGCCTGCTGCGCGATAGGGTCGCGGCGAAAACGGTCCGTGTCGGCCGTCTGCATATCCGGTTTATCGCTTTCCGGATCAATTGGCGGCTGACCGCCCAGTGGTGATGCCAGCACCACATTCAGGCCGGCATCGATAAACACATAGTACGGGGCTGCAAGCTCTTCCAGCCAGAAGCCGGTCTTTCTGCCGGTGTCGCCCAGAGTATCGTGCGAGGTCAACACCATCAGGAGTTTCATTGTCCACCTCCGGGTTTATCCGCCGCCACCCGAATCAGCACTTTGCCGAAGTTTTTGCCCTCCAGCATGCCGATAAAGGTTTCCGGCGCATTGTCGAGGCCATCCACCACATCTTCGCGGAACACAAAACGATCCTGCGCCACCCACTGACTCATCTGCCGGAAAAATTCGTCAAAGCGATGAGCGTAATCCTGGGTGATGATAAAACCCTGTACGCGCAGGCGTTTGCGCAGGATGGCGCTCTGAAATGCCTGCAGACGATCCGGGCCAGACGACTGCTCGGTGGCATTATAGTCGGCAATCAGTCCGCACAGCGGGATTCGGCCTTTGCTGTTCATCAGCGGCAGCACGGCGTCAAACACCTTGCCACCCACGTTTTCAAAATAGACATCAATGCCCTGCGAGCAGTAGCGCTTCAGCCGCTCTTCCAGACCATTCTGGTGATGCTCAAGACAGGTATCGAAACCGAGCACTTCCTCAGCATAGCGACATTTCTCGGCACCGCCGGCAATACCCACCACATGGCAGCCTTTCAGTTTGGCGATTTGTCCGACAATCGATCCCACCGCACCTGTCGCCGCGGCCACCACTACCGTTTCGCCCGCCTGCGGCTGGCCGATATCCAGCAACCCCATATATGCCGTGAAACCTGTCATCCCCAGCATACCCAGCGCCCAGGTCGGGTGTTTCAGCACCGGCCCGCTCAGCTTAAACAGCCCTTTGCCATTCGACAGGGCGAAGTCCTGCCAGCCGCTGTAGCTCAGTACCCACTCGCCAGCGCTGAAATCAGGATGGCGCGACTGCTCGACCACCGAGATGGTCCCGGCTTCCATCACCTGATTAACGCCAATCGGCGGCACATACGAGGGGGCATCGCTCATCCTGCCGCGCATATACGGGTCCAGCGACAACCAGACGGTGCGGAGTAACACTTCGCCTTCCGCGGGTTGCGGGACATAGTCATGCTCAATGCGGAAACTGGCTTCAGTTGGCGCGCCATGCGGCCGTGACGCCAGTACGATGCGGCGGTTGGTATCTTTTTGCTGCGACATTGTTCGGCTCCTGTCTCTGTGAGTGATAAAAAGCGTAGTGCATCAGCACCACTCACGCCCGGAGCCATGTCACTTACTGATGCTGAAACAGCGCTGGCTGATTTAAGGCCGCACTGATGGCATCGGTCAGCCGCTGAAGTTCGGCCGCAGCAATCACATACGGTGGCATCAGATAGATCAGGCGGCCAAACGGTCTGATCCAGACACCCTGTTCGACAAAGAATTGCTGCATTGCTGCCATATCGACAGGCTGGCGCACTTCAACCACGCCAATCGCCCCCAGCACGCGCGCATCGGCTACCGCCGGATGTTCACGCAGTGGCAGCAGGGCGCTGCGCAGCTGCTGTTCAATCTGTGCCACCTGAGCGGGCCAGTGATTTTCCGCCAGCAGTGCCAGACTTTCACTGGCGACCGCACAGGCCAGCGGATTACCCATAAAGGTCGGGCCATGCATAAAGCAACCCGCCGCACCGTTGCTGATGGTATTGGCCACATCACGCGTGGTCAGCGTGGCGGAAAGCGTCATCATGCCGCCGGTCAGTGCTTTGCCGACGCAGAGAATATCTGGCGCGATCCCGGCATGTTCGCAGGCAAACAGCTTACCGGTGCGGCCAAAACCGGTAGCGATCTCATCGGCAATCAGCAGAACCTGCCAGCGGTCACACAACTCACGCACCCGCTGCAGATAACGCGGATGATAAAACCGCATCCCGCCAGCACCCTGCACAATCGGTTCGAGGATCACCGCGGCCAGTGAATCATGGTGCTGGCTGATTAACTGCTCCAGCGTATCGGCATCGTCTGGTCGCCACTCATCATCAAAACGGCACTGCGGCGCGGCGGCGAAATGATGCGTCGGCAGGTAGCCCTGATACAGACTGTGCATCGAATTGTCCGGGTCGCACACTGACATCGCGGCAAAGGTGTCGCCGTGATAACCGTGGCGCAGCGTCAGAAACTGTTGCCGCTTCTCGCCACGCGCCTGCCAGTATTGCAGCGCCATTTTCATCGCCACTTCCACCGCCACCGAACCGGAATCCGCAAGAAATACGCACTCCAGCGGTTGCGGTGTCATCGCTACCAGCTGGCGGCACAGCGCCACTGCAGGCGGGTGGGTAATACCGCCAAACATCACATGCGACATGCTGCTCATCTGCGTCTGCAGGGCCTGATTCAGCCGCGGATGGTTATAGCCGTGGATTGCCGCCCACCAGGATGACATGCCATCTACCAGCTGGCGTCCGTCGGCCAGTTGCAGATGCACGCCGTGCGCAGCGACCACCGGATAACAGGGCAGAGGGCGGGTCATCGAGGTATAGGGGTGCCAGATATGCTGGCGGTCAAAAGCGAGGTCAGACGGGTTCATAACGTGACTTGTAAACCAAAATAAAAAGATTTAGTTTACAAGTATAACGTAACAGCAAAGACAGATGACACACTTTTTGGAGCAAGCAATGGCACAACGCTGGACACTCTCACAGGTGCAGGCACTGTTTGAGAAGCCTTTTCTCGAACTGATGTTTGAAGCGCAACAGGTACACCGTCAGCATTTCGACCCGCGTCAGGTGCAGGTCAGCACCCTGTTATCGATTAAAACCGGCGCCTGCCCGGAAGACTGTAAATACTGCCCGCAGAGTGCGCGCTACAAAACCGGTCTGGAATCCGAGCGTCTGATGGAAGTGGAAGAGGTACTGGCCTCGGCGCGCAAGGCGAAAGCGGCCGGTTCCAGCCGTTTCTGCATGGGTGCGGCATGGAAAAACCCGCACGATCGTGACCTGCCGTACCTCGAACAGATGGTGCGTGGCGTAAAAGCGATGGGGATGGAAACCTGCATGACGCTGGGTACGCTGAATGACGGTCAGGCGCAGCGTCTGGCGGATGCCGGACTCGATTTTTACAACCATAACCTCGATACCTCACCGGAATTCTACGGCAGCATCATCACCACCCGTACTTATCAGGAACGTCTGGATACGCTGGATAAAGTGCGTGGTGCGGGCATCAAAGTGTGCTCGGGCGGTATCGTCGGGCTGGGCGAAACGGTGAGCGATCGCGCCGGTCTGCTGGTGCAGTTGGCAAACCTGCCGACGCCGCCGGAAAGTGTGCCGATCAATATGCTGGTGAAGGTGAAAGGCACGCCGCTGGCGGACAATGATGATGTCGAACCGTTTGATTTTATCCGTACCATCGCCGTTGCGCGCATCATGATGCCGTCCTCTCATGTTCGTCTCTCGGCGGGGCGTGAGCAGATGAGCGAGCAGACGCAGGCAATGTGCTTTATGGCGGGTGCCAACTCGATTTTCTACGGCTGCAAACTGCTGACCACTCCGAATCCGGAAGAAGATAAAGATCTGCTGCTGTTCCGCAAGCTGGGTCTGAATCCGGAACATACCACCACCGCCGCAGGCGACAACGAACAACAGCAGGCGCTGGCGGGCCAACTGTTGCACGCCGACACTGAGCTGTTTTATAACGCGGCAGTCTGATGAGCTGGCAACACCGTATTCGCGACGCGCTACAGCAACAGCGCGCCGCTGGTCGTCTGCGCCAGCGCATTATCAATCAGCAGGGCGATGCGCGCTGGCTGGCGGTGGAAGGGCAGCGTTACCGCAATTTCGCCAGCAATGATTACCTTGGCTTAAGTCATGATCCGCGACTGATTGCCGCCTGGCAGCAGGGGGCGCAGCAATACGGCGTCGGCGCAGGCGGTTCCGGGCATATCACCGGTTATTGCCGCCCGCACGCGGAACTGGAAGCGCAACTGGCGGACTGGCTGGGGTATTCACGTGCGCTGCTGTTTATCTCCGGTTTTGCCGCTAATCAGGCGCTGATTGCCGCGTTAACGGGGAAACAGGACCGCATCTTTGCCGATAAGCTGGCGCATGCTTCGCTGCTGGAAGCCGCCAGCCATAGCCCGGCGGCGCTGCGCCGTTTTGCCCACAATCAGGCCACCAGTCTGCAAAAACTGCTGACACCACAGGAAGTGGGCGACACGCTGGTGGTGACCGAGGGTGTGTTCAGTATGGACGGCGACAGCGCACCGTTGGCGGCCTTACAGCAACTGGCGCAACAAAGCGGCAGCTGGCTGCTGGTGGATGATGCGCACGGCATCGGCGTGGTGGGCGAGCAGGGGCGCGGCAGCTGCTGGCAGCAGCAGGTGAAGCCGCCTCTGCTGGTCGTGACCTTTGGTAAAGCCTTTGGTCTCAGCGGTGCGGCGGTACTGTGCGATGAGGATACCGCGGAGTATCTGCTACAGTTTGCCCGTCATCTGATCTACAGCACCGCAATGCCGCCCGCGCAGGCCTGTGCGCTGCAGGCGTCATTGCAGGCGGTGCAGCAGGGTGACGAGTTGCGCCAGCAACTGGCGGCAAACATTGCCCGTTTCCGGCGCGGTGCGCAGGGATTGCCGTTCCGCCTGGCAGAGTCCTCCACCGCGATTCAGCCGCTGATTATCGGTGATAACCAGCAGGCGCTGGCGCTGGCCAGTCAGCTGCGTCAGCGCGGCTGCTGGGTCACGGCGATCCGTCCGCCCACCGTACCTCCGGGCACCGCGCGGTTGCGCATTACCCTCAATGCCCGCCATCAGGCGCAGGATATTGATGCATTACTGGAGACGCTGTATGACGCCAAAGGTTAATAAACAGGCGGTGGCGAATGCGTTTGGCCGCGCGGCGCAAAGTTACCAGCAGCATGCCGAACTGCAGCGACGCTGTGGCGAACAACTGATGACGCTGGCGGATGTCACGAGGTATCGCAGCGTACTGGATGCGGGCTGTGGCACTGGCTGGTTTAGTCAGCGCTGGCAGCAGCAGGGGTTGCAGGTGACGGCGCTCGATCTCTCTGCGGCGATGCTGGCGGAAGCCGAAAGCCGCCACAGCGCCGATCGCTATCTGCAGGGCGATATCGATGCGTTACCGCTACCCGATGGTGCAGTGGACCTGTGCTGGAGCAACCTGGCGGTGCACTGGTGTGATGATTTGTCCCATGCATTGAATCAGTTGTGCCGGGTGACGCGACGCGGCGGCACGGTGTTGTTCTCGACGCTGGCGGCAGATTCGCTTAGCGAAGTGCGCGATGCCTGGCGGCAGATTGATGATGCCGGGCATGTAAACCGTTTTCTGAGCATGGAGCAGATTACTGCTGCCTGCGCGCATCATCACGTGCAGTTGAGTGAGCAGCATCTGACGCTGGCGTTTCCCGATGTGCTGGCCGCGATGCACTCGCTGAAAGGCATCGGCGCCACGCATCTGCATGAAGGACGTCGCCACGGGCTGATGACGCGGCAGCGTCTGCAGCAGCTGGAGAGCGCCTGGCGACGCGACGAGCGGGGTTGTCTGCTCAGTTACCATTTAGTGTTTGGAGTGATTTCGTTGTGACTAAACGTTGGTTTGTAACCGGAACCGATACTGAAGTGGGGAAAACCGTCGCCAGCAGCGCGTTGCTGCAGGCGGCAGTCCGTGCAGGCTGGCGTGCTGTGGGCTATAAGCCGGTAGCGTCGGGATGTGAGATGACGCCTGACGGGCTGCGTAACAGTGATGCGCTGACCTTGCAGAAACACAGCGCGCTGCCGCTGGCGTATGAGGAGGTGAATCCACTGGCATTTTCTGAGCCGACATCGCCGCATATTGTCAGCGCCGAAAGCGGTCAGCCGATCACCTTTTCCCGGCTGTCTGCCGGGCTGGCGCATCTCAGCGCGCAGGCAGACTGGGTGTTAACCGAAGGGGCCGGAGGCTGGTTTACGCCGCTCTCTGAGCAGCACAGCTATGCCGACTGGGTGGTAACGGAACAGTTGCCGGTGATTCTGGTGGTGGGGATGCGTCTCGGCTGTATCAACCATGCGCTGCTGACCGCGCAGGCGATTTCCGCCGCAGGGCTGCCTTTTGCGGGCTGGATTGCCAGCGATATACAACCGCCGGGCAGACGTCATCAGGAGTACCTGACAATCCTGCAACGGCTGCTGGAGGCGCCATTCCTCGGCGAAATTCCGTATCTTACCGACAGCGCGTCATTTGACCAGCTGGGCGGTTATCTGCGTCTGCCTGAGTAACCTGGTGCGCGGGACGATGTTCTCCGTCCCGCGCGTTCAGGGCACCGCCAGCCACATATTCACCATGCTGTCATCCAGCTGCGCCACTTTGCCCTGCGCCACATTGCGCCCGCAATGCAGCAGCAGGAAGTAATCCGCTACCCGACGAATAAACGACAGACGCTGCTCCAGCAGCAGAATCGTCAGGCCGAAATCGTGGTTCAGGCGGTGAATCAGATTACCCATCTCCTCTTCCAGCCATGGTGACATGCCCTCAATCGGCTCATCAAGGATCAGCAGCTTGGGTTGCAGCACCAGTGCGCGCGCCAGCGCCAGCTGTTGCTGCTGGTGGGAGGGCAGTTCGCCGCTGCGCTGGTGGCGTGAGGACCACAGTACCGGAAACAGATCATAAACCATCTGCGGGATGGCACGGTGGCGGTCATCCTGCCCCGCCAGCAGAGCGATCAGCAGGTTATCTTCGACACTCAGCTGCGAGAAGATTTGCCGCCCCTGCGGGACATAACCGATCCCCATACGTACCCGGGTTTCCATCGGCTGCAGCAGCAGGTTTTGCGGCGGCGAGCCCGCTTCCTGCCAGGTCATGCTGCCGCTGTTAACCGGTACATTGCCCATAATGCAATTGACCAGTGTGGTTTTGCCCATGCCAGGGCGACCCAGCACGCCGGTGCAGGTGCCCGGCGGCAGATCGAGGTCAACGTCCCATAAAATATGGTTCTGACCATAAAACTGATTTACTGCCCGTAAACTTAACATCTGACACTCTCCTTCCAGACAATATTGCGATGGTGCCGTCGTCCCTGGCCTGTAACGAACCGTCATAAAATGGCGTACAACGTTTGGCCTCCGCTGCGTACTTATTGTTCTGGTCTGCCGAAAGCGCGAGGTGGTACTGAGGTGTTGCAATTAACAGGCCAGAAATGGTGCAGCGGTGGTTTTTTTACGCGAAGGGTCGATGTAACACGCTATCAATGATGAGAGACGCTAAACAATTGCGTAGGGGAAACAGAGTGGCTGCACTGTTGCAGTGCCTGACCTGCCTGTAGGGTGGTGCAAAGTGTCGCTGACGTGACATTTTCGCACCAGCAGTAATCACACAAGGTAATGGTAAAAGGTACTGGAATCTCAGACAAAGTTGTGCATCTCTTACTTCTGCTGGCGCTAAGCAAAGCTGAAAAAAAGCGAAAAAAAAATATTTTGCCCCGTTAAGAAGGGGCAAGGGATATTTATACACAGCTGATGTTTCGGGCGCTGTCATCAGTTATCCACTATTCCTGTGGATAACCATGTGCATTAGATTCTGAAAACCTGCTACAGACGAGAGCGGACGCGGCTTGCGCTCTAACTGGTGCGAATCCAGCCCCTGGAAACAACTGATATCAAATCAACATGTTATCGAAAAGCAAGCCTGAGGCTTTTCCGGCTTTTTTTAGATGACGGTTTCGCGACAGTGTGCTTGACAAATGTTAAAGAACCAACCCTTCTGGGGATAACCTTGCGCAACGCGTGACAGGCATTTGCCCAATAATGGCGAGTAAAAGTTCCGCTTTGCTTTCTGGCGAAGCATTAGGCAAAATGGCTGTAATTATATCCAGTCTTTTGTGCTGGAAAAATTAGCCAGGGCGAGTAGAATTACACTCCGGTTCGCGCGATCTTCTTCTTCAGGTAGTCCGTCAATGAGCAAAGTATTTAAACTTAACTCCGCATTTAAACCGTCCGGCGATCAGCCAGAGGCGATTCGCCGTCTGGAAGAGGGGCTGGAAGATGGTCTTGCCCATCAGACACTGCTTGGGGTCACTGGATCGGGCAAAACCTTTACCATCGCCAACGTGATTGCCAATCTGAACCGGCCAACCATGGTGCTGGCGCCAAACAAGACGCTGGCCGCCCAGTTGTACGGCGAAATGAAAGAGTTTTTCCCCGACAATGCGGTGGAGTATTTCGTCTCTTACTACGACTACTACCAGCCGGAAGCCTATGTGCCGAGTTCCGACACCTTTATCGAAAAGGACGCCTCGGTTAACGAACATATTGAACAGATGCGTCTGTCGGCCACCAAAGCGCTGCTGGAACGGCGCGATGTAGTGGTGGTCGCCTCAGTTTCAGCAATCTACGGTCTGGGCGATCCGGATCTTTACCTGAAAATGATGCTGCACCTGACGCGCGGCATGATTATCGATCAGCGCGCCATTTTGCGTCGTCTGGCGGAACTGCAATATACCCGCAATGACCAGGCGTTCCAGCGTGGCACCTTCCGCGTGCGCGGTGAAGTGATCGATATCTTCCCGGCGGAATCGGACGAAATCGCGTTGCGTGTTGAGCTGTTCGATGAAGAGGTGGAGCGCCTGTCGCTGTTTGACCCGTTAACGGGTCAGCAGCTGGAAGTGATTCAGCGCTTCACCGTTTATCCGAAAACCCACTATGTGACGCCGCGCGAGCGCATTCTGCAGGCGATGGAAGAGATCAAAGTGGAGCTGGCAGAGCGCCGTCAGGTGCTGCTGGCAAACAATAAGCTGCTGGAAGAGCAGCGCCTGACGCAGCGCACCCAGTTTGATTTAGAAATGATGAACGAACTGGGCTACTGCTCCGGGATTGAAAACTACTCGCGTTACCTCTCCGGGCGCGGGCCGGGCGAGCCGCCACCGACGCTGTTTGACTACCTGCCTGCTGATGGCCTGCTGGTGGTGGACGAATCCCACGTCACCATTCCGCAACTGGGTGGGATGTACCGCGGTGACCGCGCGCGTAAAGAAACGCTGGTGGAGTATGGCTTCCGTCTGCCGTCGGCGCTGGATAACCGCCCGATGAAGTTTGAAGAGTTTGAGTCGCTGGCACCGCAGACGATCTATGTTTCGGCGACGCCGGGCAACTACGAGCTGGAGAAATCCGGCGGCGATATTGTTGATCAGGTGGTGCGTCCGACCGCTCTGCTCGATCCGCTGGTAGAAGTGCGTCCTGTCGCGACGCAGGTGGACGATTTGCTCTCCGAGATCCGCAAGCGTGTGGCTATCAACGAGCGTGTGCTGGTGACCGTGCTGACCAAGCGTATGGCGGAAGATCTCACCGAGTATCTTGACGAGCATGGCGAGCGGGTGCGTTATCTGCACTCGGATATCGATACCGTTGAGCGTGTGGAGATTATCCGCGATCTGCGTCTCGGGGAGTTTGATGTGCTGGTGGGCATCAACCTGCTGCGTGAGGGGCTGGATATGCCGGAAGTGTCGCTGGTGGCGATTCTCGATGCCGATAAAGAGGGCTTCCTGCGTTCCGAACGTTCACTGATCCAGACCATTGGCCGTGCGGCGCGTAACATCAATGGTAAAGCGATTCTGTATGGCGACCGCATAACGCCGTCGATGGCGAAAGCGATTGAAGAGACCGAACGTCGCCGCGAGAAGCAGGCGAAGTACAACGAAGAACACGGCATTGTGCCGCAGGGTCTGAACAAGAAAATCGCCGATATTCTGCAGATTGGTCAGGGGTCGGGTAAAGCGAAAACCAGAGGACGCGGTAAAGCGCCGAAAGTGGTGGAAGAGGCTGACAGCAACTATCTGGCAATGACGCCGCAGGCACTGCAGAAGAAAATCCACGAACTGGAAGCACAGATGCAGCAGCATGCGCAAAACCTGGAGTTCGAAGAGGCGGCTGCGATACGTGACCGGCTGCATGAGGTGCGTGAGCTGTTTATTGCTGCGTCCTGAGTTCAGGCAACAGGTGATGGCTCTGCACGAATAAAGGCAGCGGGCAAACTGTCAGCATCTGACAGCCCCTTCCCCCGTAAAACGGGGAAAGGCTGGGATGAGGGAGCAGACAACGCAGTCCGGTGCGGTGGCTCCCCCTCCCCCACAAGGTGGGGGAGGGGAACAGATCGGCGATGTCGGTAATGCTCAGCTAATTGCCTGAATCGCATGCTCCAGCGCCTGACGCAATAACTGGCGATCGTGACGATATTTTATATCCGCGGCTTCCAGCGGCTCGCGGATTAGCAGACGATCTTCCACACCCTGAATATTGGCCTGCGGGCTGACAACCAGAGCATCGATCACTTGCTTACCAATATGTTTTTCCATCAACGCCAGCTTGTCAGCCAGCGTCAGACTGGCTGCCGCCGGGCTCAGTTCGCGTCCGAGATTACCAATAAACACCATCGTAGCCGGCGAGCGGCGCAGCGCCTGCGCCATTTCGCTCAGCAGCAATACAGGCATCAGGCTGGTGTAGAAACTGCCCGGGCCAATCAGAATCAGATCCGCTTCCGCAATCGCCTGCACGGCTTCGCGCGTTGCGTTGACCGTCGGCGACAGCATCAGCTCCTGGGGGGGCAGTCTCAGCTGATCAATATCGGTTTCACCATACACCGTATTCCCTTCGGCATCGGTCGCCATCAGATCGACCGGCTGCTCTGACATCGGGATCAGAAAGGCGTCGACTTTCAGCAGATTACGGATCAGGTTAATCGCTTCCAGTGGCCGGACGCTGAGATGGTCGAGCGCTTTCAGCATCAGATTGCCGAGATTGTGGCCGGACAGTTCACCATTGCCGCTAAAGCGGTATTCAAACATCGCTGACGCCACGCTGGGTTCGGTAATCAGCTGATTGAGGCAGTTGCGCATATCACCCCAGGCGATACCGCCTTCAGAGCGGCGGATGCGCCCGGTTGAGCCACCATTGTCGGTGGTGGTGACAATACCGGTCAGGCGCGAGCCGAGCGGCGACAATGCCGACATGACCCGGCCTAAGCCATGTCCGCCGCCAAGGGCGACGACGCGGTCTAAATCCGCCAACGTGCGATTACGCATATTCCTCCTGAACTATTCTCTTCTGCCGCGTGTTGATCGCGGTATTTTTACATCAGTCACTCTGGTGACTAAAACGCGGTGCTGTGTTCTCTTTTGTGGCGCATTTTACCCGAACGGGTGGGGAAAATGCGTTTAAAATCGTTATATATCATAATATATAGCGAAAGGTGTTGGTGGTATCCCCCTGCCGTTAGCGTTAGAATTATTATTCGCCATCATTTGTCAGCCACGACAAATGACACTGTAGCCTTTGCACCTGGGTCCTTTGCGATATGGTGCTCTGGCCGCAGCCACTGAGCTGCCAGGGCGCAGGAAGAAATGACTGCGCCTCCCCGTTTTGGAAAGGTGTTGCGGTGTCACAATTTACAGATAACTTCGCGCGCAAGTTTTATTACTTGCGTCTGTCGATCACGGATGTGTGCAACTTTCGTTGCACCTACTGCCTGCCCGACGGCTATAAACCGCAGGGCGTCAGCAATAAAAGTTTCCTGTCATTGCAGGAGATTCGTCGCGTCACGCGCGCATTTGCCGCCTCCGGTACGGAAAAAGTGCGTCTGACCGGCGGTGAACCCTCTCTGCGCCGCGATTTCTGCGACATCATTGCCGCCGTGCGGGAAAATCATGCCATCCGTCAGCTGGCGGTCACCACCAATGGTTATCGTCTGGAGCGAGATGTCGCCGCGTGGCGTGATGCCGGCCTCACGGCGCTCAATGTCAGTGTCGACAGCCTTGATGCCCGCCAGTTTCATGCCATCACCGGTCAGGACAAATTTTACCAGGTGATGCGCGGTATCGATGCGGCTTTTGACGCAGGTTATGCCAAAGTGAAGGTCAATGCTGTGCTGATGCGCAACCTTAACCATCACAGTCTTGATACTTTCCTCGACTGGATCCGCACGCGTCCGATTCAGCTGCGCTTTATCGAACTGATGGAAACCGGTGAGGGCGGCGACCTGTTTCGTCGCCACCATATCTCAGGCGAAGTGATTCGTGACCGCCTGCTGGCGCTGGGCTGGCAGCGGCAGGCGCGTGAGCGCAGCGATGGTCCGGCGCAGGTGTTTCGTCATGAGGATTATCAGGGCGAGATTGGTCTGATTATGCCGTATGAGAAGGATTTCTGCGCCAGCTGCAACCGCCTGCGCGTCTCCGCCATCGGCAATCTGCATCTGTGTCTGTTTGGTGACGGCGGTGTGCCGTTACGTGATTTGCTGGCCAGTGACGATCAGCTGGAAGCGCTGCAGGCGCGCATCGCCGCCAGTCTGAACAGTAAAAAGCAGACTCACTTCCTGCATCAGGGTAATACCGGCATTACGCAGAATTTATCTTTTATTGGTGGCTAACCGATGGAGCAGCAGCATGGCTAAAGAGAATGCAGTATTTATCCCGACGGCAATTGCCGTATTAACCGTTTCTGATCGCCGCGACGCGTCAAATGACACCTCCGGCGACTATCTGCGTGAAGCCGCCCGCGGAGCGGGTCACGAGGTTGTCGACCATGCCATCGTCGCGGACAACAAATACGCCATCCGCGCTATCGTTTCACGCTGGATCGCCAGCAAAGATGTGCAGGTGGTGCTGATTAACGGCGGCACCGGTTTCAGTGCCAGCAACTGCACGCCGGAAGCGCTGCAGCCGCTGTTTGACCGCGAAGTTGACGGTTTCGGTGAGCTGTTCCGTATGATCTCCTGGGAAGAGATTGGCACCGCGACGCTGCAGTCACGCGCGCTGGCGGGTATGGCCAATGAGAAGCTGATCTTCGCCGTGCCCGGTTCAACCAATGCCTGCCGCAGCGCCTGGGAACGCATTATTGCCGACCAGCTCGATGCGCGTACCCGTCCCTGTCATTTTGTTTCGCATTTAAAGAAAATTTGAGTATGTCGCAATTAACCCATATCAACGCCGCAGGCGAAGCCCATATGGTGGATGTCTCCGCCAAACAGGAGACGGTGCGGGAAGCGCGCGCCGAAGCGTATGTGCTGATGCACGCCGACACCCTGCAGATGATTATTGATGGCAGTCACCATAAAGGGGATGTCTTCGCCACCGCGCGCATCGCCGGCATTCAGGCCGCCAAACGCACCTGGGAACTGATCCCGCTGTGTCATCCGTTAATGCTGAGCAAAGTGGAAGTCACCCTGACGGCTGAGCCGGAGCAGCAGCGGGTGCGCGTCGAGTCCTGCTGTCGTTTAACCGGGAAAACTGGCGTCGAGATGGAAGCGCTCACTGCGGCCTCGGTTGCGGCGCTGACGATTTACGATATGTGTAAAGCGGTACAGAAAGATATTGTCATCGACAGCCTGCGTCTGCTGAGCAAAAGCGGCGGCAAATCCGGCGATTTTCAGGCGGTCAGTCATGATTAAGGTGCTGTTCTTTGCTCAGGTGCGTGAGCTGGTGGGCGTCAGCCAGCTGGAGATGCCTGCTGAGTTTACTGATGTGGAAACACTGCGCCAGACGCTGGCAGAGCAGGGGGAACGCTGGGCGCTGGCGCTGGAGTCCGGCAAGCTGCTGGCGGCGGTGAACCAGACGCTGGTGCCGCTGCAGCACGGGCTGAAGGCGGGTGACGAAGTGGCATTTTTCCCGCCGGTCACCGGAGGTTAACCATGGAAACCCGAATTCGCGTTGGAGCACAGCCATTCAGTATGGCCGAAGAGTATCAGTGGCTGTCTGCCTGTGATGAAGATGGCGCCGTTGTTACCTTTACCGGCAAAGTGCGCAACCACAATCTGGGCGATGATGTCTCTGCGCTGACGCTGGAACATTATCCGGGCATGACCGAAAAAGCGCTGGAAGAGATTGTTGACGAAGCGCGTCAGCGCTGGCCGCTGCAGCGGGTGACGGTGATCCACCGGATTGGCGCGCTGTATCCCGGTGAGGAGATTGTGCTGGTGGGCGTCACTGGCACCCATCGCAGCAGTGCCTTTGCCGCCGCCGAGTTTATTATGGATTACCTGAAAACCCGCGCCCCGTTCTGGAAGCGCGAAGCCACGCCACAGGGCGATCGCTGGGTGGAATCGCGCGCCAGCGATCAGCAGGCCGCACAGCGCTGGGAATAAACCACATTCAGCGGATCTTTGTCGCTGATGCCAAATTTCAGCGCTAAGGTTAAGATAAACGCGCTGCCGTTGCTGGCAGGGCGTTTTTTTACGTCTCACGATGATAAAAAAGGATTTTTTATGTGGATTCTACTTGCGTCATCACTGCTGGCTGTGGGCTTTCATCGTTTTACCGGCCTGCTTTTGCTGGCGCTGGCGACGCTCTGGGCGACTTATCTTGGTGTTGTCAGCATCGCCGGGCTGATGGTGATGGCGATGGTGGCATTGATTGCTCTGCTGTTGCACCGCTATCGCAATGTGCGCCCGTTTGCCATTGGCGCTGAGCTGTGGCTGCTGTTTATCGCCATCAACCTGCTCAGCCACTTTATGCCCGGGTTTAACAACCCGCGAGTACTGGATCAGGTGCGCGCCGGTGAGCTGAGCGCGCCATTCAATATGTACTACAACTTCGACAAGGCGCTGATCCCGTTCCTGTTTCTCGCGATCCTGCCGACGCTGTTTGCCATCCGTCCGCAGTGCCGTACGGTGCCGTACTACGGGTGGGGCGCATTAATCCTCAGTCTGCCCGTGCTGCTGTTGCTGGCGACTGCGCTGGGCGGTTTGCGCATTGAGCCGCATGCGCCCGCCTAGCTGGGGTCCTTTATGCTGGCGAATCTGTTCTTTGTCAGTCTGGCGGAAGAGGCGCTGTTTCGCGGTTACCTGCAGCGGCGTCTCAGCCAGCTTGCCGGGCCGACCACCGGCCTGCTGCTGACGGCTTTATTATTTGGTATCAGTCATCTGGCGGGCGGCGTGTTGCTGGTGGTGTTTGCCAGTCTGGCGGGCGTGATTTATGGCCTGGCATGGATGTGGAGTGGCCGGCTGTGGGTGTCAGCCCTGTTTCACTTTGCCCTGAATCTGTTGCATCTGTTGTTGTTTACGTATCCGGCGTATCAGCCGCAGTGATGGGCGAGGCAGGGGCCTGTATGCCGGTGTGACCGTCATACAGGCTTCAGGTTAAGGTGAACCTGCGATCATGCAGCAGGCTAAAGCTAGAATTCCCCGGTATGGCTAAAGTACTGCACTTTTTTCTTACCGCTTCCTGCCACAACCTGCTCCGTGTTACTGCTATTATCGGTCTGCCATAAGCAAGCTTTATCGCCGTCGCTGTAGTGACGCGGTAAAAAATGTAAACAGACATTAACAACCCTCTCTGGCAGAGTGTGCCAGACTGGAAGTGAATGGTTTTTCTTATCACGCTAAGGAGCGCATCATGGATCGGTTTCCACGGTCAAACGGTTCAATTGTTCAGCAGGCGAACGTCGGTTTGCAAACCTATATGGCGCAGGTCTATGGCTGGATGACCTGTGGCTTACTGCTGACGGCTTTTGTGTCCTGGTTTGCGGCTAACACACCTGCAGTGATGGAGCTGGTGTTTGCTAACCGTATTACCTTTTTCGGCCTGATTATTGCCCAGCTGGCGCTGGTGTTTGTGCTGTCTGGCATGGTGCAGAAGATGAGCGGGGCAGTGGCGACCGGGCTGTTTATGCTCTATTCGGCACTGACTGGCCTGACGATGGCCAGTATTTTCCTGGTCTATACCTACTCTTCGATTGCCAGCACCTTCTTTATCACCGCCGGGATGTTTGGTGCGATGAGTGCCTGGGGTTACACCACGAAACGTGATTTAAGCGGTATGGGCAGCATGCTGTTTATGGCGCTGATCGGTATTGTGCTGGCGTCGCTGGTCAATATCTGGCTGAAGAGTCCGGCGCTGATGTGGGCCGTGACCTATATCGGCGTGGTGGTGTTTGTCGGCCTGACGGCGTATGACACGCAGAAGCTGAAAAATATCGGTGAGTGGATTAATGCCGATGATAAAGAGAATATGCGTCGCTTCTCGATTATGGGCGCGTTAACGCTCTATCTCGACTTTATTAACCTGTTCCTGATGCTGTTACGTATCTTCGGCAATCGCCGCTAAAGCTGCAGGGGACGGTAACAGCCGTCCCCCTTTGTTTATGCCGACGGGTTACCATTAATTCCATTCTTTTTGCGCAGTGAACTGGCACGTCCTTCCAGCCACAGATACATCACTAACGCCAGCAGCAGCGGGGCGATAAAGTAAAGTGCGCGGTACGCCAGCAGCGCGGCGATAATCGCGCCGTGCGAGGCATGCTGGCCGCTCAGCAGCGCCAGGAACACCGCTTCCAGCACGCCAATTCCGGCCGGAATATGAATAATCACCCCGGCGATACTGCTGATCAGCAGTACCCCCAGTACCACCGGGTAGTCGACGCGCTGCCCCAGTAACAGCCAGATAATGGTGCCCATCACCAGCCAGTTCGCACTGGAGACAGCAAACTGCAACAGCGCCATACGCAGCGATGGCAACGCCAGACGTTGTCCGCGCACCGTCCAGCGGCGGCGCTTTGAAAAGGTGCATAACGCGAGATACAGCAGCACCAGTGCCAGCAGCGCCACGCCGATAATACGCAGCGTGCCATCACCAATAAACCAGCCCTGCGGAACCGGCACCATGCCCCCGCTAAACACCACCCCTGCCAGCAGGATATAACCCAGCCAGTTAGTGGCGATACTCAGGGAGAAAATGCGCGTGATGGTGCTGCCAGGCAGACCCAGGCGGGAATAGAGTCGATAGCGCATAGCGACGCCGCCCACCCAGGTGCTGAGCGTCAGATTAAAGGCATAGCAGATAAACGACACCAGCATTACCTGACGTTTCGCCAGTTTGTGACCGCAGTAGACACGGCCAATCAGGTCGTAGACACCATAAGTGAGGTAGCTGACCACCACCAGCGCACTGGCGGCGAGAATGGTGGTGCGATTGTAGTTAGCAATCACCTGCCATACTTCTTCCCAGTCAAGCTTGCGCGCATACAGCACCAGCAACACGATCACCGCCAGGAAAAACAGCCCGGTCAGCCCTTTTTTTATCAGCTTCCAGCGCGGGTGAGGTTTGCTCATCAGGATTTCGCCTCCTGGCTGTCATTGCCCACGCGATCCTGGGTTTCGATTTCCGGCTGTACCGGCGGTTCCACCAGCGCTAACTTTGGGGTATGAGCAGGCAGCCAGCCAGCAATCGCCGGGAAGTGGCGCAGGAAGTGGAACACCACCACACTTTTACTCAGCTGCCACCAGCTGCGCGGCGGTAACTGGCTCTCATCAACCCGCAGGCAGTCTTCCTGCATCAGCCGTTCGAGGTTAGTGCGTAGCTGCTGATTAAACTGGCGGTCGTGGATCATCAGATTGGCTTCCAGATTCAGCGACAGGCTGAGCGGATCGAGATTGCTCGAACCGACGGTCGCCCACTGCTGATCTTTCACCGCCACTTTGCCATGCAGCGGACGACGGATGTATTCATACACCTCCACTCCGGCATCCACCAGCCAGTTATACAGCAGCTCGGCGCCCACTTTGACAATCGGCATATCCGGTTCCCCCTGCACAATCAGCTTCACTTTCACCCCGCGCCGCGCGGTATTGCGCATTTCGCGCAGCAAACGATAGCCGGGGAAAAAGTAGGCGTTAGCGATAATCACTTCGTGGCGCGCGGTGCGCAGCATATCGAGGTAGTGCTGCTCAATATCGTCACGGTGCTGATCGTTATCACGGAAAACAAACAGCGCCTGAGCATCGCCTGGGGTAGGGTTGCGCGCCAGCGGATTCGAACGCTGGCCCCACCAGCGGCGCGTGGCCTGTTCACTGCCGAACTGTTGCTGTACGTAACGCGCAATATCGCCGACCACCGGGCCTTTCACCTCGACGGCATAATCCTGCTTCGCCTGCGGGCCGTAGCTGCTGTTGTGTTCGGCGGAGAAGTTAATACCGCCGACAAAGGCAATTTCGCCATCCACCACCACCGTTTTGCGGTGCAGGCGGCGGAACACATTGGTGCGCATACCGAACAGCAGGGGGCGTGGATCGTACCAGATAAAGCGCACACCCGCGGCGGTGAGGCTGGCGAGAAAATCGGACGACAGGTCGTGCGAACCGTAGCCATCGACCATTATCTCAATCCTGACCCCGCGCTGTGCGGCCGCCAGCAGCTCACGGTGCAATTGCTGCCCGACCTCATCCTCAAACCAGATAAAGGTTTCCAGCAACAGGCTCTGTTGCGCGCGTTGAATCGCACCGTACACGCGCGGAAAAAATTCTTCACCGTTCTCCAGCAACCGGATGCGGTTGCCACTACGCCATTGCATCGTCATAGGTGTATCTCCACCGCCAGCGGCGCATGATCGGAAAGATAGGACCAGGGTTTGCGCGGCAGCGCCTGCGGATGACTGGCGCTGGCGTTACGCACATAGATGCGGTCAAGGCGCAGTAACGGGAAGCGCGCCGGGAAGGTGCGTGCCGGACGCCCGTTCTGACGGCTGAACACTTCCTCAAGACCCGCGCAGGCTTTCAGCTGGTCACTGGCGCGCAGCTGCCAGTCATTAAAATCACCCGCGACCACCACAGGGGCATCGGCAGGCAACGACTGCAGCAGTTCGCACATCATCGCCATTTGTGCGCTGCGGTGCGCCTCACGCAACCCCAGATGCACACAGATGATATGCAGCGTGATTTCACGTCCCGGCACCTGCATCTGGCAGTAAAGCATGCCGCGCTTTTCACTGTCCGGCACTGAAATATCGCGGTTCTCATACGCAGTGATGGGAAAACGCGACAGCACCGCGTTACCATGGTGGCCTTCGGGATAGACGGCATTACGGCCATAGGCATAATCGTTCCACATGGTGTCAGCGAGAAACTCGTAATGCGGGGTATCGGGCCAGTTCTCCACGCGCAGCGGGTGCGTTTCATGGGTGCCCATGACTTCCTGCAGGAAGACAATATCCGCGGCGGTGGCGCGTACGGCTTCACGCAGCTCCGGCAGGATAAAGCGCCGGTTTAAGGCAGTAAAACCCTTGTGGGTGTTAATCGTCAGGACTTTAAATGAAAATCCGTGCGCATTTTGTGACATACTGTGCGCGCTCTCCTTTTCGATTTGTTAAGGGTAAAGTGTAGTCTTTGTCACAAATGTGTGGCGATGCGAGCAGTAAATTGCGGCATTATCCGAAATTTGCGGTAATCTGAGGGGATTCGTCACTGGCGCTTTCGCCGGTAACAGCTTGGGCGACCTCTGTTGGGTCTGCCAGGAGAAATTGATGAAATGGTCTAACCGTATTCAGATTGTCACCGGACAAACCTGTGTACATATTTCACTGCATCTGTTGCTGATCGCAGCCCTTGTCTGGGGCTGGAAGCATCAGGCGCTGATTCAGGTCAGCATGGTGATGCTGGCCATGTATGGCGCGGTATTTATCACTATGCTGCTGACCCAGCGTGTGGCGCGGCTGCGTAATGTCGGTGATTTTCTTGAAGATGTCACCACCACTTACTATTTTGGTGCCGCGATGCTGGTGCTGTTCCTGCTGTCGCGGGTGATCCACAACAACCTGCTGCTGGCGGTGATTGGTCTGCTGATGCTGGCGGGGCCAGCGCTGGTGTCATTGCTGGCGAAAGAACCGGCGCGTGCGGCACAGAAGAAGCGCAGCTAAGTTACGCTGGCGTCAGACACAAAAAAGCCCCGTTATGTGACGGGGCTTTTTGCTTTCTGTGAGCAGTCAGGTTGGTGGCCTGCGGAGTCACAGTATGGCATTCCTCTTTCTAAACGCCTTAATTCTATCTCGCTGGTTAAAAAATGACAAATCCTCTATGCCTTTTAGTGTGAAATGGTTAAAATTCACCCGTTTAGAAATGTGCCTCGTGAAACCGTATTCAGTAGCCATACATTTGTCACTGACTGAATATGAAATAAGTCCCAGCTGTTCGGGTGGTGCTGGCAGTCCTTAACGGGTAGCGTGGCATCCCTCTTTCTAAACAGAAGCGGAACGTATGCCGGATGGGCGACTGGAGGAAAGGCATAGGTAAAGTTACGCGCCACAGCGATGGAGGTGCGGGTTATGCTGGGGCTGTTTACTGCTCTGCTTAATCTGGTTGCGGCTTTGCTGGAACTGATCACTAAGTTCCTTTAACCGGAACAGAAAAACACTGTTTTTCAGCCGTCCTGCGGGGCGGCTTTTTTCGCGCCGGGCTGCCACCGGAGAATAATTAGTGCGTTGCCGTAACTAATGCTACAATCCGCGGCTCATGCACCGTAGTTTGTGCCCCTCATTTCATGCGTCAGGCTCGCCTGGCGTCAAGTTATCCCCCTGGAAACTGCACCGTGGAACACGGTCAGGGCGGAGCCGGAGTTACTCTTTTATGTCTTTTGATTCTCTCGGCCTGAGTGCCGACATTCTGCGCGCTGTTGAAGAACAGGGCTATCGCGAACCTACGCCAATTCAACGCCAGGCCATTCCGGTCGTGCTGTCAGGTCGCGACCTGATGGCCAGCGCGCAAACCGGCACCGGTAAAACGGCTGGTTTTACCCTGCCACTGCTGCAGCTTTTGCACAGCAGTAACCCGCATGCCAAAGGCCGCCGTCCGGTACGTGCGCTGATCCTGACGCCAACCCGTGAGCTGGCGGCGCAGGTGGGTGAAAACGTGCGTGATTACAGTAAATACCTCAACATTCGTTCGCTGGTAGTGTTTGGCGGCGTCAGCATCAACCCGCAGATGATGAAACTGCGTGGTGGTGTCGATGTGCTGGTGGCCACACCGGGCCGTCTGCTGGATCTGGAACATCAGAATGCGGTCGACCTGTCGAAAGTGGAAGTGCTGGTGCTGGATGAAGCCGACCGCATGCTGGATATGGGCTTTATCCATGATATCCGCCGTGTGCTGGCGAAACTGCCTGCGAAGCGTCAGAACCTGCTGTTCTCGGCGACCTTCTCTGATGATATTAAAGCGCTGGCGGAAAAACTGCTGAACAACCCGGAGCAGGTGGAAGTGGCGCGTCGCAACACCGCGTCCGAGCAGGTGACTCAGCATGTGCATTTTGTCGATAAGAAGCGCAAGCGCGAACTGCTCTCTTTCCTGATTGGCCGTGGCGACTGGCAGCAGGTGCTGGTTTTCACCCGCACCAAGCATGGCGCTAATCACCTGGCAGAGCAACTGAACAAAGATGGCATTACTGCCGCTGCGATTCACGGTAACAAGAGCCAGGGCGCGCGTACCCGTGCGCTGGGCGACTTTAAAGCGGGTCAGAACCGAGTGCTGGTCGCGACCGATATTGCGGCACGTGGCCTCGATATCGAAGAACTGCCACACGTGGTCAACTATGAGCTGCCTAACGTGCCGGAAGACTATGTGCATCGTATTGGCCGTACCGGACGCGCTGCCGCGACCGGTGAAGCACTGTCGCTGGTGTGTGTCGACGAGCATAAACTGCTGCGTGACATCGAGCGCCTGCTGAAGCGTGAAATCCCACGCATTGCGATTGAAGGTTATGAGCCGGACCCAAGCATTAAAGCGGAGCCGATTCAGAATGGTCGCCAGCAGCGCGGTGGCGGCAACGGTGGTGGTCGTGGTCAGGGACGTGGTCCACGTCAGGGTAATGGCGAACGTAGCGGCGGCAATCGTGGTCAGGGTAACGGCGAGCGTTCAGCGGGCGGCAATCGCGGCCAGGGTAACGGCGAGCGTCCAGCGGGCGGCAACCGTAGTCAGGGTAACAGCGAACGTCCGGCAGCCGGCAATCGCGAACGTGCGCCAGCGGCAAACAGCGGTCAGCGTCGTCAGGGCGGCAATGGCGCGTCACGTCCACGCCGTTCCGGTCCGGCGAATAACAACCAGTAAGCGGATTACCGACACCATTCTGCTCCTTCCCTAACTGCGTGGGGGAAGGACGCGGTGTCATTTGTGAGAAAAAAGCAATGCGGGTACTCCTGGCGCCGATGGAAGGCGTTCTCGACTCTCTGGTGCGGGAACTGCTGACTGAGGTTAACGATTACGATCTCTGTATCACCGAATTTTTGCGCGTGGTCGATCAGCTGTTGCCAGAAAAATTGTTCTATCGTCTGTGCCCGGAACTGCATAACGCCAGCCGCACACCGTCCGGCACCCGGGTGCGTATCCAGCTGCTGGGGCAATATCCTGAGTGGCTGGCGGAAAATGCTGCGCGTGCGGTGGCGCTCGGTTCCTGGGGCGTCGATCTCAACTGCGGCTGCCCGTCGAAAACCGTGAACGGTAGCGGAGGTGGCGCAACCTTGCTGAAAGATCCGGAACTGATTTATCGCGGCGCGAAAGCGATGCGTGCAGCAGTGCCAGGCGAATTGCCGGTAACGGTGAAAGTGCGTCTGGGCTGGGATTCCGGTTCACGCCAGTTTGAAATCGCCGATGCCGTGCAGCAGGCGGGAGCAACAGAACTGGTGCTGCACGGCCGCACCAAAGAAGATGGCTACAAAGCCGAGAGTATCAACTGGCAGGCAATTGGCGATATCCGCCAGCGGCTGACGATTCCGGTGATTGCCAATGGTGAAATCTGGGACTGGCAAAGCGCGCAGGATTGCCTGGCGGTGACCGGTTGTGACGCGGTGATGATTGGGCGCGGTGCGCTGAATGTGCCAAATCTCAGCCGGGTGATCAAGTACAACGAACCACGCATGCCATGGCCGCAGGTGGTACAACTGCTGCAGAAATACAGTCTGCTGGAAAAGCAGGGTGATACCGGCATGTACCATGTGGCGCGTATCAAGCAGTGGCTGGGCTATCTGCGTAAAGAGTATAGCGAAGCCACTGAACTGTTCAGCGCCATCCGTGCGCTGAAAAAATCCACTGAAATTGCCAGCGTGATTGAGCGTTGGCAGGCTGACAGCGCGTTAGTTTAAACGGCGCAGCGGCTGGTGATTCAGCCAGCCGACAATATTTTCCAGCGCTTCAGGAAAATAGCGCTGATAATTGCTGTCGGTAACATACCCCAGATGCGGTGTCGCCAGCAGATTCGGTAGCTGGCGGTACGCATCATCCGCCGCAACCGGCTCCTGTTCAAACACATCAATCGCTGCAGCAGCGATCACGCCGTTTTTCAGCGCCCGTACCAGTGCCCCTGGCGCAATCAGCCCGGCGCGTGAGGTATTGATCAGGTAAGCGCTTGCTTTCATCTGGCAGAGATCGTCATACGACAGTAACCCGGCGGTCGCCGGGGCTAACACCATATGCAGGCTGACGATATCACTGCTCGCCAGCAGTTGCTGTTTCTCTGCACACCAGTCCACACCGTGCGCCTGCGCTTTCTCTGCGGTCAGGTGTGGGCTCCATGCGCTGACCTGCATACCGAAAGCACGGGCAATGGTCGCCATCTGAATACCAATTTTCCCCAGCCCAATCAGGCCGAGGCGTTTTCCTGTCAGGGTGGTGCCCAGCGTCTGCTGCCAGTGTCCGCCGTGGCGAAAGGCGTTATTTTCCTGTACCAGATGACGCGCCAGGCTAAGGATCAGTGCCCAGGTGTGCTCGGTCGGTGGCGCCGAATCGCTGCTGGTGCCACACACCACAATCCCCAGCTCACTGGCGGCGGCAATATCAATCGCGGCATTGCGCATGCCACTGGTAATCAGCAGGCGCAGAGCGGGTAGCTGACTGAGCAGGTCACGATCGAGCGGAGTGCGTTCGCGCATGGCGATAATAATCGTGGCATCCCGTAGCGCTTCCAGCAGCGCGTCACGGTCGGCAATATGTTCGCGCATACAGGTCAGCGTCACGCGGTCACTAATCTGCGCCCAGTCCGCCATTTTCGCCGCGACCTGCTGATAATCATCAAAAATCACACAGTGTATTTTGCTCATCTGTTTTCCTTTACCGCCTGCGGGCGTGAAGGCAGGCATCGTCGGGTGTTGTTGTCACACGTATTTCGCAACAATCGGCACAAGATCTCTTAGCAGGCTATGCGTATCATAGGAGCCCCATTAAACATAGCGAAACGGCCTGAGCATGTCTTCTGTAGTGAGTAACGCGCAACTGAATAAGCGTATTATCTCGGTGATTATTTTTACTTTCTTTTGCTACCTCTCGGTGGGGCTGCCGCTGGCGGTGCTGCCCGGATTTGTGCATAACCAGCTGGGTTACAGCTCTTTTCTGGCCGGACTCATTATCAGTATCCAGTATTTCGCGACCCTGGTCAGCCGGCCACAGTCCGGGCGGCTGGCGGATATGCTGGGGCCGAAACGCGTGGTGATGCTCGGGCTGATCTGCTGCGGGATGAGCGGTGTGCTGTCGATTGCGGCGATGCTGGTGCAGACACTGCCAGCCATCAGTCTGCTGCTGCTGGCGCTGGGCCGGGTGTTTCTCGGCGTGGGTGAAAGCTTTACCAGCACCGGCTCTACGTTGTGGGGGATGAATATTGTCGGACCGTTGCAGACCGCACGAGTGATTTCGTGGAACGGTGTTGCCACCTATCTGGCGATGGCGATAGGTGCGCCGCTTGGCGTGTTGCTGAATCAGGGATTTGGTCTGGCGGGTTTCGCGATGCTGATTATGGCAATGGCGCTGGTCGGATTCTGGATGGCGAGCCGCAAACCGGCGATTAAAGTCAGCGCCGCCAGCCGCGTGCCGTTTCAGCAGGTGTTTTCCCGCGTCTGGCCGTTTGGCCTCGCGCTGGGACTGGGCACCATTGGTTTCGGTGTGATTGCCACCTTTATCACTCTCTATTTCGCCAGCCGCGACTGGAGTGGCGCGGCCTTTGCGTTAACGCTGTTCAGCCTTGGCTTTATCGCCATTCGCCTGATTTTTAGCAGCTATATCACCCGTTTTGGCGGGCTGAAAGTGTCGCTGGTCTCGCTGCTGATTGAATGCGTCGGCTTGCTGGTGATCTGGCAGGCGCCATCGCCGTGGCTGGTGGATGCTGGTGCGTTTATGACCGGCGCGGGCTTCTCGCTGGTGTTTCCTGCACTTGGCGTGGAAGCGGTTAAACGGGTGCCGCAGCAGAGCCAGGGCAGTGCGCTCGGTACCTACTCGGCATTTCTCGATATGGGATTAGGGCTGACCGGCCCGGTCGCGGGGTTGCTGATTGCGCATACCGAGATGCAGTCAGTGTATCTGGCGGCGGCGCTGGTGGTGTTGCTGGCGGTGGCAATGCTGCTGCGTATGCTGCGGCCATCACAACTGGCTGAACAGCCAGAACAGTAACGCCGACAGCAGGACCGACGCGGGCAGCGTGAGTACCCAGGCGATAAGCAGATTGCGCAGTGTCGCCATCTGCACGCCGGAGCCATTTGCCGCCATGGTGCCCGCCACCCCGGATGACAATACGTGGGTGGTGGAAACCGGCAAACCAAAAGCATCAGCTGCGCCGATGGTGCCCATCGCTACCAGCTCGGCGCTGGCACCCTGCGCGTAGCTGAGATGCGCTTTGCCAATCTTCTCACCGACGGTCAGCACAATACGCCGCCAGCCCACCAGGGTGCCGAGCGCCAGCGCAATCGCCACCACCACTTTCACCCACAGCGGGATCACGTGGCTGTCATCATACAGTGAATAGGCCGAAGGCAGGCTGCCAACCAGAATCAGCATTATCAGCCCCATACCTTTCTGTCCGTCATTCGATCCATGGGCAAAAGAGACGCCAGTGCAGGTGAGGATCAGCATACCGCGTATCCACAACGGCGGCGGCGTGTTGCCCTGCGGCGCGCGATACAGCTGGCGATTGCGTACCAGCAGTTTCATCATCAGCAGCAACAGCGCGGCGCAGGCAAAGCCGATAACCGGCGACAGCAGCAGCGCATAGCCGGCGCTGCGTGCCTGTTCCCAGTTGACGCCATTAACACCGCTTTGCCCCTGCATCAGCGCATTCGCGACACCGACGCCAATAATCGAGCCAATCAGCGTATGCGAAGAAGAGGAGGGCAGGCCGAGCCACCAGGTGCCCAGATTCCAGATCATGGCGGAGAACAGCAGGGCATAAATCATGGCAAAGCCATGGCCGCTGCTGGCCTGAGCAAGCAGCTCCATCGGCAGCAGCGAGATAATCCCCCACGCCACCACGCCGCTGGAGAGCATCACGCCGAGAAAATTAAACATCCCCGACCACACCACGGCAACTGTGGGCGGCAGTGAATGGGTATAGATCACCGTGGCGACGGCGTTGGCGGTGTCGTGAAAGCCGTTAACAAACTCGAAAGCGAGCGCAGTCAGCAGCGCCAGTCCGAGCAACAGGAAGGGCAGAAAATGCAGATTACTGACGCCTGCGGCAGCAATATCCTGGTACAGACTTAGCGCGGCGAATGCAAGGCCGTACAGTAACAGCAGCATAAACAGCCGCTGCGACAGGCGGCTGTTGCGTGGATAAAGGCCGGGGCGCCCGGTGCCGGGCGGATTGAAAGAAGAGACGGCATTATTCTGACTCATCCGGCACCTTTATCTGTCTGCGATCGCGATTACCGTCGGTATACGCGCCCAATATGACAGGCAGATGATGGCGCTATTTTGTCAGTCCGGCGATAAATTGCTGGCTCTGTTGCGGTGAGGTCAGATGAACAAACTGCAGATGCTGATAGCGGCTGTCATGCATGAGTGCCTGATAACTGCGACGATTCTTACGCCAGGTTTTCAGCGTCCAGAGAATAATCGAATCACGGCTGAAGAAGCTTTTACGGAAACTTTCCCGGCACCCGGTGCCTGGCCAGATTTCCTGCTGCGTCCAGGCGCGGGTGATGGCGCGGCGAATCGCCTGGTAAAGTGTGCGCGTAAAGCTGTAATCGACCCAGACGATGATATCCACGTCACGCCACTTCACCGTGCGGGTGCGATTGTAGTTGCCATCCAGCACCCAGCCCGGCTGTTGCAGTGCCTGTTCCAGTTTCGCGAACAGCTGCTCGTCGCTGCTCTCGCCCCAGTGTGGCAGCCAGAACAGGGCATCCATTTCGATATACGGCAGCGCCAGCTGACGGGCAATCGCCCGGGCGACGGTGGATTTCCCGCTGCCACTGGTACCAATCACGTTGATTTTCATGCGCGTCCTCCTGATGAGCACTGATTTTAGTCCATAAAAAAACGGGCCATAAAGGCCCGTTTTCAGCAGCAGCGTAACTTAAGACTGGCTGTCGCTGGTTGCCGGCTCATCCACAGGCTGCGGTGCGCTGGCAGGAACGGTCTGGTTGTCGACCGGCGCAGCATTGACACCCTGCGGTACGGCAGGGCTCAGCGGCTGTTCCTGTGGCTGTGCGCCTTCTGCTTCCGGCACAACCACTGGTGCGGCTTCACCGTTTTCGATCAGGCCGTTGATTTTGGTTGGCATACCGCTGCGTGCTTTCAGCGCGGCATCCACTTCACTCTGATTCACGCTGGCGTCAACCATCACTTTGCTGACCACTGGGGTGATCGTGATTGGCATTGGTTCGCGGGAATTGAACTGCTCTTCAGTCTGCGACAGTGGGTTGTGGATTTCCACATAGCGAGAACCGTCTGGCTCAACGCTGGCTTTCACCGGCTGGTTAATGAACTGAACGCGGGTGCCCGTCGGCACGTTGTCAAACAGCCATTTGATATCATCAGCACGCAGACGCACACAGCCGTGGCTGACGCGCAGGCCGATACCGAAGTTGGCGTTTGTACCATGAATGGCATACAGACGGCCAACATACAGTGCGTACAGACCCATTGGGTTGTCCGGACCAGCAGGATAGGTATCCAGCAGCTTCTCACCGCGTGCCGCATACTCTTCATGCATCTTCTTGGTTGGCGTCCAGGTTGGGCCATCTTTCTTACGCTGAACGGTGGTGGTCCAGTTCATTGGCGTATCTTTGCCCAGCTCGCCGATACCAATTGGCAGCACCACTACGGTGTTGGTGCCTTTTGGATAGTAGTACAGACGCATTTCGGCGCTGTTAATGATGATGCCTTCACGCGGCGCGTCCGGCAGGATCAGCTGGTGAGGGATCACCAGTTTGCTGCCAGGCTGTGGCAGATAAACATCCACACCCGGGTTGGCTTCCAGCAGGTTGCTGAGACCCATTTGATACTGTGCAGCAAAGGCTTCCAGTGGCAGCTTGCTGTCCTGTGGAACGGTGATTTCCAGGTTTTCCCCGATCACACGGCTGTTCTTAGCCGGCAGAGGATAAACCACAGCAAAAGCAGAGTGGCTGAAAGCCGCAAATGCCAGTGCCAGAGTGACGATCGCGCGAATGCTCTTTTTCATAGTTTTTCAGGTAGTAAACGCCTACAGGCAGTTAAGAGTCGACTTAATTTCGGTCCGTGACCAGGCGCACATTATATGGTCATATTGTGGCTGGAAGGAACCAGGATTTATCGTAGTTGAACTATCTTTACGTAAAAATGTCTTACGGCCGCCCTTTTTTAGGGCAACCGTCTCGTTTTATCCCCTCAGGGCTGCCAGAGCGGCACGTCGCCGCTTAATTTGCGATTCAGGAAAAAGGCGGCGCTAATCAGCGCCAGATGACTGAGCGCCTGCGGTATATTGCCCAGCGGATAACCACGCACGTCGAATTCTTCGGCGTACAGACCGAGCGGATTGGCATAGTTCAGCAGCTTTTCAAATTCGAAATGCGCTTCCTCCACTCGCCCGGCACGCGCCAGACACTCCACATACCAGAAAGAGCAGGCGGCAAACGCGCCTTCGTCACCCTGCAGGCCATCGGCGGGCGTCTCATCGATGTTATAACGCCGCACCAGACCATCCGATACCAGTTTCTCTTTGATCGCATCCAGCGTGGCGATCCATTGCGGATCGGTGGCACCGACAAAGCGCACCAGAGGCATCAGCAGCATTGAGGCATCCAGCGTTCTGCCATGGCGGGTGGCGCTAAAATGACCCAGTTCATCGTTCCAGAAATGTTGCCAGATATCCTCGCGGATGGCAGCGCGCACCTTGTCCCAGCGGTCATAGGGCATCGACAGTGAACGTTTCATTCCCAGCCGCAGGGCGCGATCGAGCGCCACCCAGCACATCAGTCGCGAATGGAGAAAATGTTCCGGCTCGCCGCGCATCTCCCAGATGCCCGCATCCGGCTGATTCCAGTGCTCACAAACGTAGTCAATCATCCGTGTGACGTGTTCCCAGCCGCGATGAGAGATCGCTTCACCATATTTATTCGCCAGATAAATGGCATCCATCAGTTCGCCGTAAATATCCAGCTGGGTCTGACGCCAGGCATCGTTGCCGATACGCACCGGCCGTGAACCGGCGTACCCCGCCAGATTCAGCAGTTCGGTCTCATACAGTTCCGTGCCGCTGTCCAGCCGGTACATTACCTGCAGTTTCTCTTCATCGTGATGGCTGTTCTCCACGCAGCGCGCCACCCAGCGGGTAAAGCGTTTCGCCTCGACGACATAGCCCAGCCGCATCAGCGCGTAAACGCTGAACGAGGCATCGCGGATCCATGAGGCGCGATAATCCCAGTTGCGTTCACCACCTGGCTCTTCTGGTAAGCCAAAGGTGGCGGCAGCGGCGATGGAGCCGTGCTGCCAGGAGGTGAGCAGCTTCAGCACCAGCGCCGAGCGGTTCACCATCTCGCGCCAGCGGCCGCGATACTGACTCTGTGCTGACCAGTCGCGCCAGAAGCGCAGCGTTTCCTGAAAACAGTAATCGGTTTCCAGCTGCGCCAGATGCTCGTCACTGGCGCTGCCAAAGATAAACTCTGCATGCTCACCGCTTTTCAGGGTAAAACTGGCGACTGCCGCCGCGCCGTCGAGCTGCAGCGGCTGGGTTCCCGCCAGACACAGCGCTGGCTGACCCGCGGCGGAAAAATGGACCAGACCCGCTTTCATGCTGGCTTGCGTCGTGGCGCGGGCATAGTCATGCACTGGCGCACAGCGCAGCTGAAAACGGGCTTCGCCATGTACCATTTTTACCCGGCGCACAATACGTGGCTGCTTATCCTGTTCATCACACAGCGGCATATAGTCGGTGATCTCTGCCACTCCTTCGGCGGCCAGCCAGCGGGTTTGCAGGATATTGGTATCGGGAAGATAGAGCTGCTGGCGGCGGGCGTCCGGCCAGTCAGGGGCAAGGCTGAACAGCCCGGCTTTATCACTGTCGAGCAGGGCGCTGAATACGGAAGGGCTGTCGAGACTGGGCCAGCAGAAGTAATCAATGGTGCCATCATTGGCGATCAACGCGCAGGTGCGCAGGTTGCCAATCACGCCGTGATCGCCAATTTTTCGCGTTACCTGATGCATAACACTCCTGAGTCAATCCGTGGTGTATTGATAGTGAGGGAATAATTCCTCCCTTTAACCATAGTCGATACACCACGTCAGGCGTTTTCAGGACTTTTTCGCCCGTCGCCGTAACCACAGACGCACGCCCCACACCAGTACCAGTGCACCCGCCAGCCACAGCAGATGTTTCAGGTGCTGATCAAACTGATGCAGCCATGGCGCAATCACCTGACCACCGAGATACCCGAGCGAGACGAAAATCATCGCCCACAGCAGTGCACCGATGATATTAAACAGAAAGAAGCGCGCCGGTTTCAGGCGGCTGGCACCAATAATCACCGGGCCTATCAGCCGGAAGCCATACATAAATCGCACACCGATGATAAACAGCACCGGTCGGCGGTGGATCAGCCGGTTAGCGCGATCAATCTTCTCCTGATGCTGGCGGAAACGGCGCAGAATATGTGCACCATAGTAGCGGCCGAGGAAAAACAGCAGTTGATCGCCCACCATGCCACCCAGCGCCGCGACCAGCACCACCGCGCCGTAGTGCAGCAACCCTTCATGTGCTGCCACGCCTCCCAGCAGGGTAAAGGTTTCCCCTTCCGCCAGGCAGCCGATAAACAGCGCCCAGTAACCATATTGTGCAATCAGTCCATTTACATCGAGATGCACGTATCGCCTCCCTGTTTGATTTTTGCTTAAAAAATACGCACCGAAGCGGATAAAAATACCAACCACAATTATACTTACTGGTGAGTCCGCGCAAGGTGAATGCCGTGCGGTTAGTCGTTTCAGAGGAGTGATTTTATGAATCATGTCTGGGGACTGATAGCGCATCCTGACCGTGAGATGCGCTCTATTAAGCAGGAAAACGAAACGGTCTCGCACCACTACACCCACCATGTGCTGATTATGGCGGCAATTCCGGTGATTTGCGCCTTTATCGGCACCACGCAACTGGGGTGGTACCTTGGCGGCGGGCAGACGGTTCAGCTCAACCTGATGACCGGGGTGGTGCTGGGCGTGGTGTTTTATCTGCTGATGCTGGGTGGTGTCGCGGTGATGGGCAGGGTGATCCACTGGATGGCGCGTGACTACCCGCAACGTCCCAGTCTGCCGCGCTGTACCGTGTTTGCCGGTTACGTCGCCACGCCGCTGTTTTTAAGCGGACTGGTGGCGCTGTATCCGCTGGTGTGGCTGTGCATGCTGGTCGGTACGCTGGCGCTGTTGTATACCGGTTATCTGCTGTATGTCGGCATCCCGATGTTCCTGAATATCGATCGTGAAGAAAGCCTGCGCTTTTCTGGCTCGACGCTGGCGATTGGTGTACTGGTACTGGAGGTGCTGCTGGCGTTAACCGTGGTGATCTGGGGTTATGGTTACCTGATGTTTTAACCGCGTTTTTTATCCACTGCCGCTGGCCCGCCCGGCGGCAGTTTGTTTACGCCCGGAAACGAATCTCCGGTAGGAATTTACTTAAGCGGCGGAGTATGATGATGACGCCAGCCCCCGCAGTGCCTCAGTTTCGCGGGTCGCGGCCTGTGCCCTTTGCACAGTTAACCATCAACCCGCTTAAGTTTTCACACGATGCCTGCAAAAATTCGTTATTCACTGTTAAGTCTGGCCATACTTTTTTCTGCTCAGGGCATGCTGAATACGGCACACGCCAGCGCTGTTCAGTCGGCGCAAACTAATCTTACCCAGCCGGAAATCGCCTCCGGTAGCGCGATGATCATCGACCTCAACACCAATAAAGTGATCTACGCCAGCCATCCGGACCTGGTGCGGCCGATTGCCTCCATCACCAAGCTGATGACCGCGATGGTGGTGCTGGATGCGAAGCTGCCACTGGACGAAAAATTAAAGGTGGATATCAGCCATACCGCAGAGATGCGCGGTATTTACTCACGTGTGCGTCTCAACAGCGAGATCAGCCGCAGAAATATGCTGCTGCTGGCGCTGATGTCGTCGGAAAACCGTGCGGCAGCCAGCCTGGCGCACCACTATCCCGGCGGTTACGACGCCTTTATCCGCGCGATGAACGCCAAAGCGCGCGCGCTGGGCATGGCCCATACCCGCTATGTTGAGCCGACCGGTCTGTCGATTGAGAACGTCTCGACGGCGCGCGACCTGACCAAACTGCTGATCGCCAGTAAAAATTACCCGCTGATTGGTGAGCTGAGCACCACGCACGAAGATATGGCGGCGTTCAGCAGCCCGAACTACACCCTGCCATTCCGCAATACCAACCACCTGGTGTACAAGCCAGACTGGAACATTCAGCTGACCAAAACCGGCTTTACCAATCAGGCGGGCCACTGCCTGGTGATGCGCACTACCATCAATCAGCGCCCGGTGGCGCTGGTGGTGCTGGATGCCTTTGGCAAGTACACCCATTTCGCCGATGCTAACCGTCTGCGCAAGTGGATGGAAACCGGCAAAATCACGCCAGTTCCGGCTTCTGCACTGAGTTATAAGAAGCAGAAAGCGGCACAGATGGCCAGCAACAAGGCTGCTGATGACAGCGTAATCGAGTAATTTCCTCACTGGCCCTGCGCGTTCTGCAGCAGGGCCAGACATGCAGATAATATTGTTATCTAGTCCTATAGTTAACCCGCTAACAAAAGCATACACTAGCCGCCAGAATTGCCGCGGACTGACGCCGCACCAGCCCCGATAACCTTGTGGATCGTTCCTGTTATGTCAACGTTGTTAACTTTTTTTCGTGTCTGCTTACTGACGCTTATTACGCTAACGCCCGTGTATACGCAGGCTGCGGATACGACGGCGGCTGCACCTGTCGCTGACGCGGATGCGCCGCCGAAGGTCAATGCGTCGGTTGAACTGCCAAAGCTGCAGAAAATCCTCGATAAAATCAAAAGCCAGGTCTCCGGCGAGACCAACGACAGCAAGCTCGGGCAGCTGAACGATCTGGCACTGGAGCTTTCCACCAATGCGGATACGCTCGGCCAGGCGCTGATCCCACAGCGGGCGCAACTGGTGGCGCAGCTGGCGGTGTTGGGGCCGGAGCCGACAGCGGAAAGCGGCGTGAAAGAGACGCCGGAAGTCACGCGCAAGCGTAACTCGCTGGAAAGCCAGAAGAGCAAGCTGGACGATCAGGTTAAGCAGGCCGAAGCGATCAAAGGCAGTGCACTGAATCTCTCCGCGCAAATTATTAACCTGCGCCGTGACGCGATGAAAACCCAGCTGGCACTGAATTCCGGCAGTATCTTCAGTGCACGTTTCTGGGCGCCGCTGTTTGGCGATCAAAGCCTCGACGGCGAAAAGATCAGTGACTTTGCCGACGAGCTGGTGGCTACCGCTGCGCTGTCATGGGAACCGGGCTGGCGTTTCGGCACCACCGCGTGGTTACTGGGCGCGCTGGCGATTTTCATACTCGGTCGTCGCTATACCGAAGAATTTTTTGCCTGGATAAGCATTCACAAAATGCCGGAAGGGCGTCTGCGCCGCAGCTTCCTGGCGAACACCATTGCACTGACCACCCTGCTGGCAGTGGTTCTGGCGTTTAACTTTATCGACCTTGCCTTTACCCGCCGGGAAGAGGTGTCTGACGATGTGCAGAACTTTGTCGATAAACTGGTACAGCTGAGTGTGATCTGCGGTCTGATTGCCGGGCTGGGTCGTGCGTTTCTCTCGACGCGTCGGCCATCATGGCGTCTGCCGGCCATATCCAATGAAGTGGCAACTGCGCTGAAACCGGTGCCGCCACTGACGGCGGCGCTGGTGTTTGTTTTCCAGACCGTAGAATCGTTTAACAGCAGCGCAGGCACCAGCGTCGGCACCACCATCTGGGCTAACGGCCTGACGGCGCTGCTGATTGGCGCGACAGCGCTGTCGATCAGCTTCCGCATCAACCGTGTGCGGCGCAGAATGGCCCATGAAGGCCACCAGCCGGAAGCGCGTTCGACACTGGTCGGTCTGATTCAGATGGCGATTACCCTGACCGGCGCGGCCATCCTGATTTCACTGGTGATTGGTTATGTCACCCTCGGCCGTTTCCTCAGTTATGAACTGGTGTGGATGGGCATTGTCTT
Source organism: Erwinia sp. V71 (assembly GCF_965644245.1). Lineage (NCBI taxonomy): Bacteria > Pseudomonadati > Pseudomonadota > Gammaproteobacteria > Enterobacterales > Erwiniaceae > Erwinia > Erwinia sp. V71. The sequence goes on along the minus strand of NZ_CBFFRK010000001.1, from coordinate 53,520 downwards.
TGGCTCCTTCTACCTGCTCAGCAGCCTGATGACCGATGCCTGCGAAAGCCTGTTCTCCACCAGCAACTCGACCGGTAAGCGCCTGCAAACCACGCTGAATATTGATGAACGCCATCTGTCGCAGGCGGCATCACTGCTGGCGGCGCTTGGCAGAACGATCCTGATCCTCTTTGCCGCGGTGTCGCTGTTCAACGGCACGCTGGGCTCCTCGACGCCGATTGAACTGCTGCAGAAAGCGCTGGAGTTCTGGGGTGGTAAGGGCCTGGAATCGCTGAATATTGTGCCAGCGCATCTGGTCAATGCCATCCTGTGCCTGGTGATCGGCATCTATGTGCTGCGTTCAGTGAAACGCTGGCTGGATAAAGAGTTCCTGCCGAAAACCACCATGGATACCGGCATGCGGGTGTCGCTGGTCACCCTGTTCAGCAATATCGGCTATGTGCTGATTATCCTGCTGACGCTCTCCACCATGGGCCTGCAGTGGAACAAACTGGCATGGATTGTCAGTGCGCTGTCGGTCGGTATCGGTTTCGGTTTACAGGAGATTGTGAAGAACTTTATCTCCGGCCTGATCCTGCTTACAGAACGCCCGGTCAAAGTGGGCGATCTGGTGAGCATCAGCGGCATTGAAGGGGATATCCGCCGCATTAACGTGCGCGCCACCGAAATTCAGCTGGGTGATAAATCGACGGTGATTGTGCCGAATTCACAGCTGATTTCGCAGAACGTGCGTAACGCCACCATGGGCAATGCGCAGGGCGTGGCGACCATCACGCTGACCTTCCCGCTGGATATTGATCCGGTACAGGTGCGTCAGCTGCTGCTGGATGTGTATAACGAAAACGAGCGCATTCTGGAAACGCCGGAGCCATCGGTTTCGTTTAAAGATCTGACCCCGTCCGGCATTGTACTGAGCGTCACCGGTAACGTTGCCACCCCGCGTCAGGTGAGTGGGGCGAAGAGCGATCTGCTGTTTGATATTCTGACCCGCCTGCGCAAAGAGGGCGTGGTGCTGTCAACGCCGCAGACCATGGTGATTGAGCGTAAGAATGGCAATCTGGTGGTGAAGGAAGATTAACGGTTCCCGTAACCAGCAGCTTAGCTACTCAGAAGCTCAGTAACGTAGTCGTTTAGCAACTCAGCAGCTCAACGCACAGGGGACACGGTCAGAAGAGGAAAGCGTCCCGCGCCATGGACGGCGCGGGCCGAGCGGTCAGGATGACGAACAGCGACTTTCCGATCTGACCGTGTTCCTTGTGCCAGCACCGCGCTGACAGCGACACAGCTTCCCGGCTAACTATCAGACTATTTTCCGCCTGAAATTTGATGCATCATAAGCGCTGACTTTTTCTTCACAGGGTGTCTGGATGAATTACCCCGTTAGCGCCATCTCCCATAGCGGCCTGGGCAGCAGTGTTTACGCCACCTTGCGTGAGGCACTGATCACTGGCCGTTTTCAGCCCGATACCCGTCTGCGTATCCGCGAACTCGCCAGTCAGCTGGGCACCAGCGTCACCCCGGTGCGTGACGCCATTCTGCAACTGGCGAAAGAACAGGCGCTGGAAATGCGTACGCCGAAAGATATCCGCGTACCGCGCCTGAATGCGGAACAGTATGAAGAAATTCGCACCCTGCGTTTGCAGCTGGAAGGTCTGGGCGCACACACTGCCGCGACACGGATTACGCCATACCAGCTGCAGCAGCTGCGGCAAAATATCGACCTCAATCACGAAGCGATTGCGGCGGAACAGCTGAATGATGCCTTGCGCCTGAACAGCGAGTTTCACCTGCTGGTCGCCAGCAGCGCAGCAATGCCGCTGCTGGCGGGGATGATCGACACACTATGGATGCGCACCGGTCCGCTGATTGCGCAGGCCTACGGTCATTTTTCACTGCGCATGGCGATTGAACATCACGAAGAGCTGTATCAGGCGCTGCGCGACCACAACAGTGAGGCTGCACGCAGCGCGATTCAGCGCGATATCCTTGATGGCAGCCAGAAAATGGTAGCGTTTCTCGACGCTACGGGCTGAGCTGTGCCATCACCTGACTAAAAGTGTCCAGCAACAGCTCGCCATGCTCACGGGCAAACACCAGCGGCGGGCGAATCTTCAGAATATTGCTGTGCGGACCGGTGGCGCTGATCAGCACACCGCGTTCGCGCATCTGATTGACGACTGCTGCTGCCAGCGTGGCGTTCGGCGTCTGGCTGGCGCCGACCAGCTCAACGCCGATAAACAGCCCGGCGCCGCGCACATCGCCTATCGCCGCATAACGCTGCGCCAGACGACTTAACCCTTCCCGCAAAAATGAGCCCTGAACCTCGGCATTCTCCGCCAGCTGTTCTGCATGAATCACATCCAGCACGGCCTGCGCCGCTTTGCAGGAAACCGGGTTACCGCCAAAGGTATTAAAGTAGCGCTGGCGCTCACCAAAGGCCTGGAAAATCGCCGGGCGACCGACCACGCCCGCCACCGGATGACCGTTGCCCATCGGCTTGCCGAGCGACACCAAATCAGGAATCACCTGGTGACGGGCAAAGCCCCAGAAGGCGTTGCCGGTGCGGGCGAATCCTGCCTGCACTTCATCGGCAATAAACAGACCGCCTGCCGCACGTACCATCTCCGCGGCCTGACGCATTTCACCGGCCTGCGGCGAGAACACGCCGTCGCTGGAGAAAATAGTATCCACCAGCAATGCGGCAGGGGACTGACCGCTGGCGGCGAGCTCATCCAGCACTGCACGTAAACTCACCAGCCAGCCGCCGGGCTGACGGTAGCTGTCCGGCGCATCAATCAGGCGAATATCCTGCCCGACACCAACTCCTAACGACGGTGACATGCTGGCAATCGCGCTGGTCACGCCGTGATAGGCCCAGCGGGTGACAATCGCCACCTGATTGCCGGTCACTGCCCGCGCCATGCGCAGCGCCAGATCGTTGGCTTCGCTGCCGCTGCAGGTCAGAGTGAGATTGCTCAGTTCGGCGGGAAAGTGCTGCAGCAGATCTCCGGCGTAATCGACAATCGCCTCGTGCAGATAGCGGGTGTGGGTATTGAGGATCGCCGCCTGACGGGCAATCGCCTCCACCACCTGCGGGTGGCAGTGACCCACCGAGGCCACATTATTATAGGCATCGAGATAGCGGCGTCCGTCAGCATCAAACAGCCAGACACCTTCGCCGCGCACCGGATGCAGTGGATTCTGGTAAAACAGACGGTAACCTGCACCCAGCAGGCGCTGACGGTCGGCCAGCAGTTGTTGATCACTACGCATAAACATCTCCGAAATCAGGCAAGGTTTGCAGGCGCACCAGGCTGCGCACCGCATGCGGCACGTTACGCAGAATATAGTCACGGTTGTGCGGGTAACGGCGTGCCCGCCAGGCGGCGATGGTAATGGTCAGCACCAGCCGGCTGGCGATCAGGTCGGGCAGCAGCGCCAGTTCCGCATCGCTCAGTGGATAACGCTGCTGGCAGGCGTGCATCAAAGGCCGCACCAGCCGCAGCACATCGGCATCATCCTGCAACTGGTAGGCGAGGGCGGTCGCCAGATCGTTAATCCGTGGTGCATACAGTGCATCGCCAAAATCGATAATGCCGCTGACCTGATCACCGGAACGGTCCGCCAGCACATTATGCGGATTGAGATCGTTATGGATCACCCGCGTTGGCAGGCTGGCCAGCTGCGGCGCGACCCGGCTGGCATGAGCCTCCAGTACGCGCTCGACCCGCTGGCGTGTTTCTGCAGCGTCGATAGCATCCAGCATCGGACGCAGACGCTGAATGTCGCTGATATCCCACAGCAATTCACGCTTTGCGCCGGGATGCGTGAAATCCTCCAGCGCCTGATACAGCGCGCCAAGAGTATCGCCAAGGCTGCGCATCAGCGGTTCGCTGGAGGGACGCAAATATTGCGGTGTCCCCGCCAGATAACTGACCAGCCGCAGAGTGTGGGGCTGATCGTGGATAAGAATCTGCGGCTGATCGTTGCCGTCACGGTTGCTGATCACGCGCGGGATCGGCAGTTGCGCATTGCGCTGTTCGATATGGCGCAGCATTGTGGTCTGGAAATCAATCTCCAGTGGCGCTTCTGCCGCATTAATAAAGCGCGCCATATACTGCCGCCCGTTGTCGCTGGTGAGACAAAAATTGCGGTCGCGCTCGCCCTGCAACGGCGTGACTTCACCGCGCAGACCATACTGCTGCTGTAAAATCAGCTGTGCCTGGACGGCATCGACGGCAGGAACGTCGGTGGTCAGCACGCCAGCGGCAACCTGCTCAGACATGCTGGCCTCCGTTAACATGAATTTCTGCACCGTTGACATACGATGCGCCCTGGGTACAGAGGAAGTAGATCAGTGTCGCCACTTCTTCCGGTTTCCCCAGACGGTGCAGCGGCACGGTGCGGTCAACAATCTCCGCGGTGCCCGGCGAGAGAATCGAGGTATCAATTTCCCCTGGCGCAATGGCATTCACGCGCACACCGTGCGGGCCGAATTCATGGGCCATTTCTCGCGTCAGGGCGGAAAGCGCGGCTTTTGAGGTGGCATAGGCGGCACCGGCAAACGGATGGACTTTGCTGCCGGCGATCGAGGTGACATTAATCACGCTGCCCTGTGCCTGTTGCAGCTCGGCAAACAGCCCCTGCGCCAGTATCGCAGTGGAGAACAGATTGACGTTAAACACTTTCAGCCAGGTGGCGTAGTCGGACTGCAGAATACCGAGCCGTCTCCCCTGGTCATCTTTTGGCGAAATCCCGGCGTTATTCACCAGCGCATCGAGTCGACCGCCAAGCCGCTGTTTAATCTGCGGCAGGCTGTGCTGCAGCTCGTCGATATTTTCCAGATCGAGGTGAATATGGTTGAGGATACCTTCCGCCCACGGGCAATCTTCCACCCAACTCTGGCGCGAGGCGGTAAAAATTTGCCAGCCCGCCGCATGGAAGTGTTTGACGGTGGCATGGCCGATGCCGCGACTGGCGCCGGTCAGTAGCAGGGTCTTCTTCGCTTGCATAGCTGATCCTCAATGGTTGATATTTGATGCATCAGAATTTTTTACGCACGTATCCCACATTTATTATGACTCCCTCTACCACAACGTCGGGATGGGGGAACCGCGACGGCCTTTCCCCCATCCCGACCTTCCCCCGCCTGCGGGAGAAGGAGAACACCGTCGTTACTCTCTCCCTCACAGCGTGGGGGAGGGCTGGGGAGGGGGAGCCACGACGTCATACCCCCATCCCAGACTTCCCCCATTAATGGAGGAAGATAAAACATTAATGTGCGGGCTGCCCGCTGCGCATACGCTCACCGCGACGGCGCAGTAACTCCATCACTACCAGCAAAATCAGCGAGGCGCCAATCATCAGCGTAGCCGCTGCGGCAATGGTCGGGTCGAGATTTTCACGAATACCGGCAAACATCTGAATCGGCAGAGTACGTTGCGCCGGGCTGGCAAGGAACAGCGTCACCACCACTTCATCAAACGAGGCGGCAAAGGCGAACAGTGCACCGGAAAACACCCCTGGCGCAATCAGCGGCAGGGTGATTTTACGAAACACCAGCAGCGGTGGCGCGCCAAGACTGGCGGCAGCACGTGATAGGCGGGTGTCATAACTTTTCAGCACAGCCGTGACAGTAATCACTACAAAAGGCACCCCAAGCAGCGCGTGAGCCAGCACCAGCGCGGTGTAACTGTTCAGCAGCTGCAGACGGGCAAAGAAGAAGAACATGCCCACCGCCACAATCACCACTGGGGCCACCATTGGTGAAATAATGATCGCCATCATCAGGTTCTTACCACGGAAATCCGCGCGCACCAGTCCCATTGAGGCCAGTACCCCCAGCACCGTTGCCAGCAGGGTTGCCAGCGGGGCAATCAGCAGGCTGTTGCCCAGTGCGCCCAGCCACGCCTGTGACTGGAAGAAGCTTTCATACCAGCGTAACGAGAAGCCGTTAATCGGATAGCTGAGAAAAGAACCGGCATTAAACGACAGCGGCACAATCACCAGAATCGGAATGATCAGGAACAGCAGCATTGCCGCACCGTAAAAGTTAAAGCAGTAGCGCCAGACGCGCAGCAGTTGAGAACCACGTTGTTTCATCGTTTACTCTCCTAAGCGCGTGCCGCATCGGCAGGGGTACGGGTCACACGGATATACAGGATGTACAGCAGCATGACGATAATCAGCAATTGTGTGCCGAGCGCTGCTGCCATGCCCCAGTTCATAGTGGTATTGGTAAAGAAGGCGACAAAGTAGCTAATCATCTGCTCTTCCGGTCCGCCGAGCAGCGCCGGAGTGACGTAATAACCAATCGCCATCATAAAGACCAGCAGTGCTCCGGCGGTGATACCGGCATAGGTCTGCGGCACATACACGCGCCAGAACGCGCCAAACGGGTGTGCGCCCAGGGAGACGGCCGCGCGAACATAGTTCGGGGAGATGCCTTTCATCACCGCGTACAGCGGCAGCACGATAAACGGCAGCAGAATATGGGTCATCGAGATATAGACGCCAACACGGTTAAACACCAGTGTCAGCGGATGGTCGATAATGCCGAGTTTCAGCAATGAACTGTTGATCAGGCCACCGGACTGCAGCAACACAATCCAGCTGGCGGTCCGTACGATCAGCGAGGTCCAGAACGGCAGCAGCACCATAATCATTAGCAGATTGGCGCGCCCGGTCGGTTGCTTCGACAGCCAGTAGGCCAGCGGATAACCCAGCGCTACACACAGCAGCGTTACCACGGTCGCCATCCAGATGGTGCGCAGCAGCACATTAACGTACAGGGCGCGATCCGCAGACAGCTGCTCAATCTTGCTGCTCTCAACGTCGGTTTTGTAATCAAATACCGCCAGTAAGTAGTACGGTGTGACCGGCGCAGCGGCACGCTGTAATGCCTGCCAGCTGGAGAGTTTGCCCCACTCCGGCACGGCGGCGATCAGCTTCTCTTTCACCGCCACACCGTCCGCCGGAACATGACGCGGCGTGGAGGTTATCAGGCGGCGGAAAGCGATATCTTCATAGCTCATACGTTTGGCGATGGACGCAATCTGGCCACTTTTGCGTGCGGCCACCAGCTCGTTGCCAAAGGTGGCGAACAGTGCTTCGTCGGGCAGTGCTTTGCCATCCCACTGTTGCAGGGCGGCGGTGGTATTCGGCAGGGCTTCGCCCAGTTCCGGGTTTTGCACGCTTTTCAGCAGAATGGCGCCAATGGGTAACAGAAAACAGACCAGCACAAACGCCAGTAGCGGGGAAATCAACCACAGCGAACGACGGGTTTGCCGCGCGTTCACTTTGCGCAGTCGCTCACTGATCGAGACTTCCTGGCTGGGCGGGACGGTGTTCATGGCATCATCCATCACAGGATTCTGGCTCATCGTTAGCTCCTTCGCGGTTTATCAGAAACGGGCGGCCAGTGCTGGCCGCCAGGGTGCAGGGTGCTTACTTCGCCGCCCAGGCGTTAAAGCGTTGTTCCAGTTCTTCACCGTGTTCAATCCAGAACTCTGTATTCACCTGCAAAGAGGCGGCCAGGTTTTCCGGTGCGGTCGGTAAATTTTTCAGCGTCGCGGCGTCAATCAGCGCACTGGTATGGCTGTTGGTCGGGCCGTAAGGAATGTTTTCTGCAAACACTTTCTGGTTCTCTGGTTTATTGGCAAAGGCAATAAACTGTTCTGCCTGCGCTTTATTCTTCGAACCCTTCACAATTGCCCAGCTGTCGAGGTCATACAGGCTGTTGTTCCAGATCATCTGGAAGTTATGTCCCTCTTTTACGGCTGCGCTGATACGGCCGTTATAGGCGGTGGTCATCACCACATCGCCAGACACCAGCCACTGCAGCGGTTGTGCGCCAGACTCCCACCACTGAATATTGCTTTTGATCTGATCCAGTTTCTTAAAGGCGCGCGCCACACCCTCTTCGGTCGCCAGCGCCTTATAGATATCTTCGCGTTTCACGCCATCCGCCAGCAGGGCGATTTCAAGGGTGAATTTGGCGCTTTTACGCAGCGCGCGTTTGCCGGGGAATTTCTTCACATCCCAGAAATCGTTCCAGCCCTGCGGTGCAGTTTTCAGTTTGTTCGCGTCGTAAGTCAGCACCGTTGACCAGAGGAAGATGCCCGCGCCACACTCGCTGACCGCACCTTTCACAAAGTCACTTTCTTTGCCCAGCTTGCTCCAGTCGAGTGGTTCAAACAGGCCTTCATCGCAGCCGCGTACCAGTTCCGGGCTTTCCACTTCCACCACGTCCCAGCCGACCTGGCCGGTTTCGACCATGGCGCGAATGCGTGCCATTTCACCGTTATATTCACCGGCTTCAATCGTGGTTTTGGTCGCAGCGGTAAACGGTTTATAGAAAGCTTTATCCTGAGCGTCCTTATTCAGGCCACCAAAAGAGACAACGGTCAGATTTTCCGCCTGCGCGGAGAAAGCCAGAGTAGTGAACACTGCGAGAGCGAGGACGTGCTTATGCATGTTGTGACTCCTGATGATGTGTGAAGTAAATGCGACGTTCAGGTTATGATTTGGATGCATGATGCATGATGCATCATGTTTTTAATGGAGCAGATTTCGTGCCAGTTTTGCTTTGCCGCCGTAAGCGGCATCAGCATCACGCGGAGGGGAATTACGCCCTGTTATGGTGCGTAATGCCCCACAATGGGTGAGGTTATGCCTCGCCCGTTTCAATACACAGGTATTTCATCTCCAGATACTCATCGAGGCCAAAACGCGATCCTTCGCGGCCCAGACCCGATTGTTTCACGCCGCCAAACGGCGCGACTTCATTAGAGATAATGCCGGTGTTCAGGCCGACAATGCCGTATTCGAGCGCTTCCGGGACGCGCCACTGGCGTCCGGTATCGCGAGTGTAGACATAGGCGGCAAGACCAGACTCGGTGTCATTGGCCTGCACAATCACTTCGGCTTCGCTGTCAAAGCAGAACAGCGGGGCGACCGGGCCGAAGGTCTCTTCGCAGGCAAAACGCATCGCGGCGGTCACGCCTGCCACCACGGTGGGCTGGAAGAAGGTGCCGCCCAGTGCGTGAGGCTCGCCGCCGGTCAGCACCTTCGCGCCGTTAGCGACGGCATCGGCAATATGCGCCTGCACTTTTGCCACTGCAGCCGCATCAATCAACGGCCCCTGCTGTACCCCTGGTGTCAGCGCATCACCCACCTGCAATTGTTCTACCGCCGCGATCAGACGGCGTTCGATCTCCGGGTAAATGCCACGCTGAATATAGATGCGGTTGGCGCAGACACAGGTTTGTCCGCTGTTACGGAATTTAGAGGCGAGGATGCCCGCCACGGCTTTTTCAGGATCGGCATCGTCAAAGACAATAAATGGTGCGTTACCACCCAGCTCCAGCGACAGCTTTTTCACCGTATCGGCGCACTGACGCATTAACAGGCGACCGACTTCGGTCGAACCGGTAAAGCTGAGTTTGCGCACGACCGGGCTGGCGCACAGTTCTTTGCCGACTTCCTGCGCCGAGCCGGTGATCACCTGGAAGACACCCACCGGGATGCCTGCCTCTTCACTCAGTGCGGCCAGCGCCAGTGCGGTAAACGGCGTCTGCTCAGCCGGTTTCAGTACCATGGTGCAGCCCGCGGCCAGTGCCGGGCCTGCTTTACGGGTGATCATCGCCGCCGGGAAGTTCCACGGCGTAATGGCGGCACAGACACCAATTGGCTGCTTCATGACCAGCAGACGCTGGCTTGACTGCGGCGTCGCCAGCAGCTGACCTTCCACGCGTCGGGCTTCTTCGCCATACCAGCTAATAAAGGAGGCGGCATAGCTGATTTCGCCGCGCGCTTCCGCCAGCGGTTTGCCCTGCTCGGCACAAAGGATATGCGCCAGTTCATCCTGGCGGGCGAGGATCAGCTCCGCCCAGCGCATCAGAACCGCGGCGCGCGCTTTGCCGGTGAGAGCACGCCAGGCGGGCAGAGCCTGATCCGCCGCAGCAATTGCCTGGCGGGTCTGCGCAATACTCACCTGCGGTACGCTGCCCAGAGCAGCACCACTCGCCGGGTTATAAATGGTGTCCTGTGCGCCGTTGTCGGCATCACTCCAGACGCCGTTGATCAGGCATTGCTGGCGAAACAGGGGGTTATCAGTCAGTGACATGGCGGCTCAACCTTTCAGTAACGTGGTCAGCAGTTGCAGCGCTTTGCTGAACTGGGCATCCGGAATGGTTAACGGATAGAGGAAGCGGATTACATTACCGTGCACACCACAGGTCAGCAGCACCAGTCCGGCTTCCAGCGCCTGCTGCTGAATACGGCGGGCGATGTCTGGTGCGGGTTTGCCGCTGCTCGGATCGTTAAATTCGGCGGCAATCATGGAACCGCGACCACGCACCTGCGCCAGCGCTTTGCAGCCGCTGTCCTGCAGCGCGGCAGTCAGCTGCTCGCCGAGCTTCACGGCGCGGGCACACAGCTGCTCTTCTTCCAGCACATCCAGCACCGCATGCGCGGCAGCAATGGCCAGCGGGTTACCGGCATAGGTGCCGCCCAGTCCGCCAGGTTGTGGTGCGTCCATCACTTCGGCGCGGCCTGAGACCGCAGAAAGCGGCAGACCGCCGCCCAGGCTTTTCGCCATGGTGATCAGGTCGGGTTTGGCATCGGGATAGTATTCGCTGGCGAACAGTTTGCCGGTACGGGCAAAGCCGCTCTGGATCTCATCGGCAATAAGCAGAATGCCGTGTTTGTCGCACAGCTCGCGCAGTGCAGTGACGAATTCTTCCGGGGCGACGTTAAAGCCGCCTTCGCCCTGAATCGGTTCGAACAGAATCGCGGCCACCTGGTTTGGTGCGATATCGCAATGGAAGATGTCATCGAGACTTTGCATTGCATCGGCGACGCTGACGCCATGCAGGGCATTTGGATAGCGGGCATGGAACACCGAACCCGGGAACGGGCCGAAACCGGTTTTGTACGGCGTCACTTTGCCGGTCAGTGCCATGGTCAGCAACGTACGGCCATGGAATGCACCCGTGAAGGTAATCACTCCCGGACGACCGGTCGCGGCGCGGGCAATTTTCACCGCATTTTCCACAGCTTCCGCACCGGTAGTGAAGAAAGTCGTTTTCGCTTTGCCGCTGACCGGCACCCGCTGGTTCAGGCGTTCTGCCAGCGCCAGGTAGTTGTCGTAAGGCAATACCTGATACGCGGTATGGGTAAAGTGTTCCAGCTGGTCGCGCACCGCAGCGATCACTTTCGGGTGGCGATGGCCGGTATTCAGCACGGCGATCCCGGCGGTGAAATCGATATATTCGCGTCCGCTGGTGTCCCACAGCGTGGCGTTTTCCGCCTTCGCCACGAGAAAATCACACATCACACCAACACCGCGCGGTGTGGCATCGAGACGACGTTGCTGCAGATCACTGTTGTTCATGGAAATACCTCGTTAACTGTCCCGCGCGGCTGTTGCGCACTGTTCCGTTATGCTCTCCTTGCTTTTTAGCGTCGCGGGGGGTCTATTATCCAGAGCCAGTTTTAACTATTTCGAGGTACCAATTTGCGATCTCTGTTGGGAGATCTGGTTGCCCATCGGCTAAACCAGATGACATCCGGGGCGCTCAGCAAGCGTCTGTACGACGCGTTGCAGAACGCGATTCAGCATGGGGCGATCGCGCCGGGCACCCGTCTGCCGGCGTCGCGCGACCTGGCGACAGAGCTGGGCGTGTCGCGCAATACCGTGCTGGCGGCTTACGAGCAGTTGCAGTCTGAAGGCTATCTGCAAACCCGCACGGGAAGTGGCACCTTCGTCAGCGAAAAGCTGCCCGACAGTGCGCCAGCGGTGGAGGCAAGCAGTGTCAAAGCGAAAACGTCATCCCTGAGCCATTACCGTTTGTCGCGCCGCGGCGACCGCCTGCTGAGCCGCAGCCGCGCCGGGGCGCATCAGTGGGGGGCGTTTATGCCTGGCGTGCCGGATGTCAGCCATTTCCCGCAGGATATCTGGCGCAAAATCGAGCGCCGTCTGCATAACCGTCTGCCGATGGCATCGCTGAGTTACTCCCAGCACGGTGGCTATGTGCAGCTGCAACAGGCGCTGGTCGAGTATCTGCACGTGGTACGTTCGGTGAACTGCAGCGCCGACCAGATTCTGATCACCGCAGGCACCCACCAGGCGCTCGACGTGCTGGCGAAAATGCTGTGCGATTCCGGCGACCGGGCGTGGATTGAAGAGCCCGGCTACTGGGGCATTCGCAATGTGCTGGCGGTGAATGGCGTGGAAGTGGTGCCGGTGCCGGTGGACGATAACGGCCTCAATCCGCCGCTGCCGGATGCCGATTTTCGCCCGCCGCGACTGATTTGCGTCACACCTTCGCATCAGTATCCGCTGGGTGTGGTGATGGGACTGGAGCGTCGTCAGGCGCTGCTGACACTGGCGCGTGAATGGGGCAGCCTGATTATCGAGGATGATTACGACAGCGAATTTCGTTTTGCCGAAACGCCCATCCCGGCCTTGCAGGGTCTGGTGCCTGATGCACCGGTGATCTATCTCGGCACGTTCAGCAAAACGCTCTATCCCGGGCTGCGTATCAGCTACGCGGTACTGCCAAAGGCGCTGGCACCGCGCATCAAAATGGCGCATTCGGAACTTTATCGCGGCGGTAATGGCCTGACACAGCTGACACTGGCGGCGTTTATCCGCGAAGGGCATTACGCGGCGCACGTACGGCGTATGCGGCAGATTTACAGCAAACGCCGTCAGGCGCTGATTGAGGTGATCGAACGTGAACTGGGGCCGGAGTATGTGATGCACCACAGCAATGCTGGCCTGCATCTGGTGCTCGCGCTGCCGGACAGCATCGACGATGTGGCGCTCAGTGCTGAGCTGGAGCAGAAGGGGGTACTGACACGTCCGCTCTCGCTGTATTACACGGCGGCAGCGCAGCGGCGCGGTCTGATTCTGGGCTATGCCTGTGTCGAAGCGGAGGCGATGGCGGCGACGTTTGCGCCGATTGTGGCGAGCCTGACCAGCAGTTTGCATCAGGCTGGTGCAGCGGCGCTGTTGCATCCGGAGTTGCCTGATCCTCCGGCGTGAGTCGGGCGCGGACTTTGGAGGCTTATGAAAAAGGCAATAAAATTCAATAGCATGAAGATAAATCTCCAGGCCTGAATTTTTACTTTTCTTGTCAAATTCTGCTTGCTTTCACGGAAAGTTCGATGGTAATGCTAAAAAAAGCCTGCCATCGGCGTCTTCCCACGAAGAGTGACTTGCAGGAATCGTGCCGGATGTGTTGCCGACCCTTTTGATAAGAGAATGCCCATGAGAACATTTGTCAGTTTCCGCAATATCAAAAAGAGCTACGACGGCGATAAGCTGGTGGTTCGTAATCTCAATCTGGACGTGGAAGAGGGGGAGTTTCTCACCCTGCTTGGCCCGTCCGGCTCGGGAAAAACCACCAGTCTGATGATGCTGGCGGGCTTTGAAACGCCCACTGATGGCGAGATCCTGCTGCGCGATCAGCCACTGCACTCGCTGCCACCGCACCAGCGTGACATTGGCATGGTGTTCCAGAACTATGCGCTGTTTCCCCATATGACGGTGGCGGAAAACCTGGCGTTTCCGCTGAAAATCCGCCGTATGAATCGCGCCGATATGGCCGACCGTGTTAAGCGTATTCTCGATATGGTGAAACTGACCGATCTGGCGGATCGTTATCCGGCGCAGATGTCCGGTGGTCAGCAGCAGCGTGTGGCGCTGGCGCGGGCACTGGTGTTTGAACCGAAGCTGGTGCTGATGGATGAGCCGCTAGGGGCGCTTGATAAGCAGTTGCGCGAGCATATGCAGATGGAGATCAAACAGTTACATGAAATGCTTGGTCTGACCGTGGTGTACGTCACCCACGATCAGAGTGAGGCGATGACCATGTCTAATCGGGTGGCGGTGTTTAACGACGGTATGATCCAGCAGATGGACAGCCCGGGTAAGCTGTACGAAGAGCCGCAGAATGCCTTTGTCGCCCAGTTTATCGGTGAAAACAACAGCCTGCTGGCAACGCAGGTTGGTAAAACCGATGATTATTATCAGGTGAAACTGGACGATGGCACCCAGCTTGATGCGCTGAAAATTCGCCCCAGCTCACCGGGGAAAAAGATCCAGCTCAGTATCCGCCCTGAGCGTGTCAGCATCAACGCGCCATCGGCCGGTGAGCAGCAGGTGCGGGCGCGTATCCAGCAGTTTATCTACCTTGGCGACCATATTCGTATGCTGACGGAAGTGGCCGGGCAGGGGAACTTTATGGTGAAACTGACCCCGGCGCGGCTCGATCCGAACTGGAAAGTGGGCGATGAAGTGCTGCTGTCGTGGCAGCCTCAGCACCTGCGCGCGCTGGATGTGATGTTGCAGTAGTGTCTGGCCGATTTGTCCTGTAAACCAGCACCGTCAGGTGCTGGTTTTTATTCGTCAGGCAGATACCTGTTACGGGTTTCATAAACGGTATCTGACAGCGTGAATCACCGGTAAAATTTTTCACCTCATCTTGCTGCCTGTTTTTCTCCGGCAGGTGTTTCTCCTGCATTCTTCAGTTCCTGGGAATAAATGGCATATTCTGCTTGAGTTATCTTTAACCGGGTAACTTCATTATGGAAGGTGCGATTAATTCGATGGGAACCATTTTTTCGTCCTGTCATCGTATGGTAAATGAACAAAGAACCGCCCAAAACACTGAAAACGATAGATGAACGGCAATCATTGTAGTCATGAACAGAACTTTGAATGATTAAATCGCACCTTCCTTAACCTGTCCTTATTGGCGTTAATATAGCCAATAATATTGAATGTTCAGTCTTATAACATGCAAAAAACGCTGATTTTTCTGTACAACACAGGGTGTCCCGCCACAGCGCGTTGACATTTTTCTCCGGGCTTGCCGCGCTTCAGCTATCGCCAAACGGCGATTCTGCCGCTAGCATTAAGGTAAGCTATGCATTTTTCGACCCTTTTTGTCACGCTGATAGCGTGTTACCGGGCGTCATGCGCCAGCTTATGGCACACTGGCGCCCGATAATCATAACTGCGCAGTTACTTGAGAGAAGCCAATCTGATGAAATGGATTTACTCTGTCAGCCTTGCTGTCACGCTGGCGATGCAGCCAGCGCTTGCCGATGAGCTGTTTGGGCCACACCCGTTAACGCCTGAAGCTCGCGATGCCTTTGTTACTGATTTACTGACCAAAATGACACTCGACGAAAAAATTGGTCAGCTGCGGCTGATCAGTGTCGGCCCGGATAACCCGAAAGAGGCGATCCGCGACATGATTCAGCATGGTCAGGTTGGCGCAATCTTTAATACCGTGACCCGTCAGGATATCCGTGCGATGCAGGATCAGGTGATGCAGCTCAGCCGCCTGAAGATCCCGCTGTTCTTTGCCTATGACGTGGTACATGGTCAGCGTACCGCATTTCCGATTCCGCTGGGTGTGGCATCCAGCTGGGATCTCGATGCGGTGGCGCAGGTCGGACGTATTTCCGCGTATGAAGCCGCCGATGACGGCCTGAATATGACCTGGGCACCGATGGTGGATGTCACGCGTGAACCCCGCTGGGGACGCGGCTCGGAAGGTTTTGGTGAAGATACGTATCTGACCTCCGAGATGGGCCGCACGATGGTGAAGTCGATGCAGGGTAAGAGTGCGGCGGATCGCTACTCGGTGATGACCAGCGTGAAACACTTTGCCGCCTATGGCGCGATTGAAGGCGGCCGCGACTACAACACCGTCGATATGAGCCCGCAGCGCCTGTTCCAGGATTACCTGCCGCCGTATAAAGCGGCGCTGGATGCCGGCAGCGGCGGTGTGATGGTGGCGCTCAACTCCCTGAATGGTATGCCCGCCAGTGCCGACAGCTGGCTGCTGAAAGATGTGCTGCGTGATGACTGGCAGTTTAAAGGCATCACCATCAGCGATCACGGCGCGATTAAGGAGCTGATCAAACATGGCGTTGCCAGCGATCCGCAGGATGCCGTGCGTGTGGCGCTGAAGTCTGGCGTCAATATGAGTATGAGCGATGAGTATTACAGCAAATACCTGCCTGGGCTGGTGAAGCGTGGTGCGGTCTCGGAGCAGGAAATTGATGACGCGGTGCGTCATGTGCTCAACGTGAAATACGATATGGGGCTGTTTAACGATCCGTACAGCCATTTAGGACCGAAAGACAGCGACCCGGTGGATACCAATGCCGAAAGCCGTTTGCACCGTGCAGAAGCACGCGATGTGGCGCGTAAGAGCATTGTGCTGCTGAAAAACCGCCTTGAAACGCTGCCATTGAAAAAATCCGGCACCATCGCCCTGATTGGTCCGCTGGCGGATAATCAGCGCGATATCATCGGCAGCTGGTCAGCGGCGGCGGTGGCAAAACAGGCGGTCACGCTGCGTCAGGGGATGCTTAATGCCACTGCGGGTAAAGCGACGCTGCTGTACGCCAAAGGGGCGAATATCAGCGATGACAAAGGCATCGTTGACTTCCTGAATCTGTATGAGCAGGCGGTGGATACCGATGCGCGCAGCCCGCAACAGCTGCTGGATGACGCGGTCGCCACGGCGAAGAAAGCCGATGTGGTGGTGCTGGCGATTGGTGAAGCGCGCGGTATGGCGCATGAAGCCTCCAGCCGCACGGATATCACCACTCCGCCGAATCAGCTGAAACTGCTGGCAGCGCTGAAAGCGACCGGCAAGCCGGTGGTGGTGGTGCTGATGAATGGTCGTCCGCTGGCGCTGGTGAAAGAGTATCAGCAGTCCGATGCGTTGCTGGAAACCTGGTTCAGCGGTACAGAGGGCGGTAATGCGATTGCCGATGTGCTGTTCGGTGACTACAACCCGTCCGGAAAACTGCCGTCCTCCTTCCCGCGTTCGGTAGGGCAGATCCCGATTTATTACAACCACCTGAACACCGGGCGGCCGTATAACTTCGAGAAACCGAATAAGTACACCTCGCATTATTATGATGCCGCTAACGGCCCGCTGTTCCCGTTTGGTTATGGCCTCAGCTACACCCGCTTTACGGTATCGCCGGTGAAATTATCTTCCAGCGTGATGCCGCGTAACGGCACGGTGAATGCCAGCGTCACTGTTACTAACCGTGGCGACCGTGATGGCGCGACCGTGGTGCAGCTGTACCTGCGTGACCAGGTTGCCAGCATCAGCCGTCCGGTAAAAGAGCTGAAAGGCTTTAAACGCGTGATGCTGAAAGCGGGTGAGTCGCAGACGGTGACGTTCCCGATTGATGTCGATGCGCTGAAGTTCTGGAATGCACGTATGCAGCAGGTTGCCGAACCTGGCAAATTTAGCGTGATGATTGGACTGGATTCCGCCACCACGCAGGATGCGGAATTTACCTACCTGTAACCCGGCAGAACAGGGCTTCGGCCCGGTCGGTCACCATCAGATACCCAGCGGGCGTATGCCGCTGGGTATTTTTTTGAGAGTTTTACCCTTGTCCTGACATGGCACGAAGGCCGATCCTGCCCTATTCTCGGGGAAAAGGATCCCTCCACATTATGTTGAGGTTTTATGACACAGTCGCATCTGATTGCTGAAGTGACCAATCAGCAACAAACCCTCACCGCCGTAATCGAACAGGATGAGCGCGCCGCCTATTTTTACATCTGGCCTGCTGAGCCATTTCGCTCCCGCTTTGCCGTGCGCGGCTGCTGGTTGCGCAATCTGTTACCGGCTCCGCAACAGGAAGATCGCCAGGCGATGGCGCAGGGTATTGCGCCGTTACTCAGTGCTGAATATTGTCGCACCCTTGAAGCGGAACCGCCGCTCGACCCTGCAGCGCTGAAGATTATCTGGGAACCCAGTGATGATGGTGCGGCTGTCTGGTATCAGGGGCAACTGCTGGCGGTGATCCCCGGCTGGAGCCTGTATCAGCAGGAGCAGGTGAGTTTTTCCGCCGGGTGTATCAAAGAGAATCGTCTGACTGCGCCGCTCGGCTCCGCCTCCACCAATCAATACTATGCGCAGGCGGAAAAACATCGCCACTTCTGGCGTGACTGGCACGATGGCCATTTGTGGGAGCCGCTGCAGAATGAGATGCTGCAGTGCTACGAAGCACAGTTTGGTGCATCGGTGAAATATTACGCTATCGATCAGGGCCAGTGGCCGCCGATGGCCATCTCGCAGCATTATCATCAGGGCGTCTGGTATTTTCTGACGCTGGGAATGGGCATTCGCCCGATGCCGTGGGTGGATTTTCTCTATGAAGATCTGGCACCGCAATACCGCCGCACGGAACTGGCAATGGCGATTGATGCTGAGGTGATGACGGAAGAGAACGCGGTACAGATGGCCAGTGCGCTGGCCGGCTTCGCACATCTGCCATGGGCGCGCCTCAGCTGGCTGGGGGAAGGGCATACGCTGGAATCATCCGTCGCACCGGTCGGTTTTGAAGGCTTTATCCTCTCCGGCGCACTGGCGCGTGATGCCGGGCAGTTTGCGCTGCCAAAACGCGAAGGGGAGAAGGTGAATCTGCTGTGGAGCGCCCCCATCACCACGGCTGAACGGGAATTCGCCCAGGCGGATGAAAATGGCGGTTACCAGCTGGTGGCACGGCTGCTGCAGTACGGTTCCGGGCATATTTTCCGGCCACGCCAGCAGGTGGTGGAAAGCGACGAGTAATCTTTCTCTCTTCTGTAACATACTGCCGTGGCGGGAGGCGACCTGCCCGGCGGTCAGCCGTGATATGTCTCTCCTTTCTCTCCGTCACTCCCCCGCGTATTGCTGATTTTTACAACACGCTGTTATAAATTCGCACGTTTTAACACGATCAATCTGGCACGGGATATGTCAGAATAGTGAGATTAGTCTTAAGGAGTCGTCATGTCTGCAATAGAAGTTATTCTGGTGGACCACCTGGATCGCCCAACCGGCAGGATGGAAAAACTGGAAGTTCATGAGAAAGGCTTGCTGCACCGCGCGGTGACGGTTTATGTCTTTAACTCTCAGCACCAGCTATTGCTGCAGCAGCGCGCCAGCGATAAATACCATTGTGGCGGTTTGTGGAGCAATACCTGTTGCGGCCATCCTTATCCACTGGAGTCGACGCAACAGGCTGCGGAACGCCGTCTGTTTGAAGAGATGGGACTGCGCCTGTCACTGGCGCCGATGTTTGAGCTGAGCTACAACCTGCCGCTGAGCAACGGGCTTACCGAGCACGAGTATGGTCATGTGTTTTTCGCCATCAGCGACGATCTGCCACAGCTCAACCCGCAGGAAGCGGATGACTGGCGTTACGCTTCCCTTGATGACATCCAGGCGCAGATTGCGCAGGATGCGGATGCCTTTACACCGTGGTTTTTGTACACCTTTGCACGTATTCCCCGCGAACTGCAGCGTTTTACCCGCAAAATGTAACGGCCGGGCGAACCCGGCCGCTGATGCTTAACGGGCAAAGTCCTCGGCATCCACATCATAGCCTGACGGCTCCCAGCGCCACAGCAACAGCGCCGCCAGTCCAATCACCGGAGCAAGGGCGATCACCCAGAACACGCCGGTATCCAGCGTCGCCGCCAGCACCGGGAACAGGAACAGCGACAGCGTTGAACTGGCGCGAACCACGGTCTGGTTAAAGCCGACACCCACACCGCGCAGAGACGTTGGATAGCTCAGTGAGGCATAGGTCATGGTATGTGCGCCAGGACCAAAGCCCTGACCGAGCAGGAACAGCGCCAGCATGGCGATCGCGAAAGCCGCCTGCTGAGTATCTTCCGGACGTCCGGTCAGTGCCAGCCCCAGCAACGCTACCAGCTGGAAACAGTATCCCAGCACCGTCATCTTCCATGCGCCAAAACGTGGCACCAGCCGCACCGCCAGCAGACCGCCGGTAAAGGCGAACAGCAGATTCAGCGCCAGTGAAATCAGAATGGTGGTCAGCATCGACTGAGCCAGGAAGCTGGAGATAATCACCGGCAGACCAAACGCCACGGCGTTATAAGCGAACGGTGATACGGTGGAGATGATGGTCGACAGCACTGTGCGTTTAAGGTAAATCCCCTGCAGCAGCGCGCCATAGTTACGCCAGCTGGCGCGGCGCACCGGTTTCACCGGCGTCAGTTCCGCATCTGCCGCGACATGGGCATTGATCCCGTAAGATTGACGCAGAATCGCCGCTGCACCCTGCAAATCGCCCTGATTAGCCGCCCACACGGGCGATTCACTCATATAGCGGCTGCGAATGGCGATAATCACCAGCGCGGGCACCGCACCAAAACCGAGGATAAGACGCCACAACCAGTCGGTATGGCTTTCCGGCAGCACGGTATACAGCAGCAACACCAGCAGATACGAGACGCTGATCGCGGCATACCAGGTGGGACACCACATGGCGATACTGGCGGCTTTATTGCCGCGTCCTTTCAGTTTCGAGAATTCGGCGAGAAATGCCATTGCCACCGGCAGGTCGATACCTACCCCCATCCCCATCACAAAGCGCGCAGCAGCCAGCACATACTCGTTTGGCGCAAATGCACAGGCCAGGGCGGCGAAGACAAAGAACAGCATATCGGCCATAAACACCCTATAACGGCCGATTTTATCGGTCAGATAACCGCCGATCGCCGCACCGACAATCGCGCCGAAGGTGATAGCGGATGCCACCATGCCGGTGCCGGCTGGCGTCAGATTAAATTCGCGCGCGACATCTTTAATGCCAAACGCCAGCGCGCCCAGATCGTACGCATCGAGGAACACGCCGCCCAGTGCGATACCAATGACGATGCGCGCATTACTGCGCGCCTGGGTGCTGTTATTGACCAGTTGCGAGACGTCAGCCGCGCTGCGTATCACTTCCGCCTTGCCAGACGGTGTTTCCCCTGCCAGCGCGACATGCGCCGTTGATGTAAATTCAGACATGATGTTGTGGTTATATTATATGAGTGGAAACAACAGCATACTCAGCCATCTGCGGCGGTTAAATTCGTTATGGTTATAACTCATAACCATTTTGCAAATCACAACATCCCGGCAAATTCTGTGGCATTACGCCGATTTTCGGCACTTTTTCAGGGTTCAGGTGAGATATGCGCTACGCTGTTATAGCCAGCTGATGGCGGCGAATGAATCGATGATAAGGACAAAAAATGATGACTTTCAAACGATTACGTAACAGTGTGCTGGCCGGGAGCGCGCTGATGGTGCTGGCGGCAAGTGCTCTGGCGGCAGATGCTGTGCGTGTCGGTTCTAAAATTGATACCGAAGGCTCACTGCTGGGCAACATGATTTTGCAGGTGCTGGAAAAGCACGGGGTAAAAACCGTCAATAAAATCCAGCTCGGTAATACCCAGGTCGTGCGCGGGGCGATCACCGCCGGAGAACTGGATATTTACCCGGAATACACCGGTAACGGCGCGTTCTTCTTCCATGATGAACAGGATGCCGCGTGGAAAAATGCCCGTGCGGGCTACGAAAAGGTGAAAACGCTGGATAAACAGCACAACCAGTTAGTCTGGCTGACACCTGCACCGGCCAATAATACCTGGACTATCGCGGTGCGCAGCGAGCTGGCGCAGAAAAATCAGCTGCATTCACTGGACGATCTCAGCCGTTATCTCAAACAGGGTGGCGAGTTTAAGCTGGCGGCCTCGGCGGAATTTATTGAGCGCCCTGATGCGCTGCCCGCTTTCCAGAAAGCGTATGGTTTTCAGCTGAGCCAGAACCAGCTGCTGTCGCTGGCGGGTGGCGATACTGCGGTGACGATCAAAGCCGCCGCGCAGCAAACCTCTGGCGTCAATGCAGCGATGGCGTATGGTACTGATGGCCCGGTGGCGGCGCTGGGTCTGCAAACGCTGAGCGACCCCAAAGGCGTACAGCCGATCTATGCACCGACGCCGGTGGTACGTGATGCGGTGCTGAAACAGTACCCGGATATCGCCAGATGGCTGCAACCCGTCTTCGCTTCACTGGATGAGCAGACGCTGCAGCAGCTGAATGCGAAAATCGCGGTAGAAGGGCAGGACGCGAAGCGTGTGGCGGCGGATTATCTGCAACAGAAAAAACTGCTGTAAGCCGCGCCGCTGATGTTGCGTGTTGCTTCACCTAATCCGGTGCTGTTGCTGCTGGTTATCCTGCAGTGGCTGGCGCTTGCCACGCTTCCCTTTCTCTCTTACGCGCCGAACCGGCTGGTGTCGGGCCAGCCGCTGGCGCTGTGGTCACTGCTGAGCGGCGGCAGCTGGCTGCTGTTGCTGCCGCTGGCGTTATTGCTGGTCTTAGCCTTCCGTTCCCCGCAGCGTCTGACGCTGGTGCTGGTCGTGGCGCTCAGTGAGTTATTGCTGACACTGCTGGTGGCGCTGAGCGGCCATCAGGCCACGGTACTGGCGCAGCAGGGATCGCCGCTGGCGCGCACCGCCTTTGGCAGCGGTCTGTGGCTGGCCGGGGCGATCTGTCTGCTGATGGCCGCTGATGCACTGGCGCGTCTGATTCGCCGCCCGTTGTGGCGGTTGTTACTGAATGCGCAGATGTGGCTGCCGGTGGTGGCACTGCTGTTGCTCGGGCAGCTCGACCAGTTGGCGCTGCTGCGTGAGTACGCGAACCGTCAGGAGGTGTTCGATCAGGCGCTGGTGCGTCATCTGTTGCTGCTGTGTGGCACCCTGCTTCCCGCCATACTCTTCGGCCTGCCACTTGGCGTGTTCTGCTACCGTCGGCCGCGTTTACAGGCAATGGTGTTTACCCTGCTGAATATTATTCAGACCATCCCGTCGGTGGCGCTGTTTGGTTTATTGATCGCCCCACTGGCGGGCCTCGTCAGCGCTTTTCCGGCGCTGGGAAGGCTGGGGATCAGTGGGATTGGCGTCGCGCCCGCCCTGATTGCACTGGTGCTGTACGCGCTGTTGCCGATGGTGCGCAGTGTGGTGGCCGGTTTGCAGCAGGTGCCTGCGGGCGTCACGGAAACCGCGCAGGGTATGGGGATGACGCCTCTGCAGGTGTTCTGCTATGCCGAAGTGCCACTGGCACTGCCGGTTGTGCTGAGCGGCCTGCGGGTGGTGGCGGTGCAGACAGTGGGGATGGCGGTGGTGGCCGCGTTAATTGGCGCAGGTGGCTTTGGTGCCATTATCTTTCAGGGCTTGCTCAGCAGTGCGCTGGAGCTGGTATTGCTCGGGGTGATCCCGGTCATCGTGCTGGCGGTGCTGGTCGATGCGCTGTTCAAATTTATTATCTCTTTGCTGGAGGCGGGGCGTCAGTGATCCACTTTGAGCAGGTCAGTAAATATTTTTCCGGCAGAGCGGTGGTCAGTGAGCTGACCCTCGACATTGCGGAAGGCGAGTTTACCGTGCTGGTCGGCACGTCGGGTTCCGGTAAATCGACGACGTTAAAAATGATTAACCGCCTGATTGAACATGATCGCGGCAGCATTCGTTTTGCCGGAGAAGAGATCCGTCGTTTTAAACCACAGACGTTGCGGCGGCGCATGGGCTACGCCATTCAGTCGATTGGCCTGTTTCCGCACTGGACGGTGGAGCGCAATATCGCCACAGTGCCTGCACTGCTCAACTGGCCTGCCGCGCGTATCCGTGAGCGGGTGAGTGAACTGCTGGCGCAGCTCAGCCTCGATGACGAGCTGCGTCTGCGTTATCCACATCAGCTGTCCGGCGGTCAGCAGCAGCGTGTGGGTGTCGCGCGTGCGCTGGCGGCAGACCCGGAAGTGCTGCTGATGGATGAGCCGTTTGGCGCGCTGGACCCGGTCACCCGCGCGGCGCTGCAACAGGAGATTAGCCGTATTCACCGGCTCTCCGGACGCACCATTGTGCTGGTGACGCATGATATCGACGAAGCGCTGGCGCTGGCGGATAAGCTGGTTTTGCTGGATCACGGCCGGGTGATCCAGCAGGGCGCGCCGGCTGAACTGCTGACGCGTCCCGCCAGTGAATTTGTGCGTGACTTCTTTGGCCGCAGCGAGCTGGGTGTACGGCTGCTGGCACTGGGTACGGCAGGTGCGGCGGCGCGCCGGGGCGAGTGGCTGGAACAGCCGCCTGTACCGGCCGATATCAGCCTGCGCGAAGCGCTGTCGCGGTTTATTGAACGTCAGACCGATAAATTACCGGTTGTCGATGCACAACAGCGACCGCTCGGAGTGCTGCATTTTAGTGATCTGCTGCGCCAGCAGAAGAGGGGGGAATAATGCATCGGTTGCGCGACCCGCTGTTGTGGCTGGTGCTGTTGTTTGTGGCGTTGCTGCTGGCATTACCTTACAGCGGCGCATTGTTTGCCGCCTGGTTCCCTCAGCTGGAGCGGCCACTGTATCAGCAGGAGAGTTTTCTGCGGCTGGCGCTGGCGCATCTGCAACTGGTGGCGATCTCCAGTTTGCTGGCGACGCTGATCGGGGTCGGCGCGGGTGTACTGGTCACGCGTGGCATCGGGCGTGAGTTTCGCTCATTGGTGGAAACGCTGGTCGCTGCCGGACAAACCTTTCCGCCCGTGGCGGTACTGGCACTGGCGGTGCCGGTAATGGGATTTGGCGAACAACCGGCGATTATTGCACTGCTGTTGTATGGCTTATTGCCGATTCTGCAGGGTACGCTGGCGGGGATTAGTGCTGTGCCTGCCAGTGTGCGAGAAATCGCGGCGGGAGTGGGGATGCATCCCTGGCAGGGATTCTGGCTGGTGGAACTGCCGCTGGCCGCGCCGGTGATTCTGGCGGGTATCCGCACCTCGGTGATTATTAATATCGGCACCGCCACCATTGCTTCGACGGTCGGCGCGACCACGCTGGGTTCACCGGTGATTATCGGACTGAGCGGTTTTAACACCGCTTATATTATTCAGGGCGCATTACTGGTGGCGTTGCTGGCGCTGGTGACTGACCGATTGTTTGAGCGTCTGTTGCAGCGGCTTAAGAGGCATGCAGAATAATGGTGTAGCCCACCAGCATCAGACCGCCGACGCCGCCGATAGCCATAACCAGAAAACCTGTAATAATCGCGATTTTTTGCAGCTTCATTGTCTTGCCTTGTGCCATAAAATGTTAGCGCGCATCATAACGCGAACTGCAGCCTCATCAAAAGTGATCAGCGGGCTTTATCCTGTGGTTTGTCGAAAAAAATGGTGACGCGCGCCACTTCTATGCCCCATTTTTTCAGCGAGGTGACGTTCAGCAGGTGGCGGGAGTCCTGCTGATAAATCCAGTCATCAAAGTTCAGCAGGTAGCTCGATGAGCCGGTTTTCACCTCCATCTGGTAGCGCCAGTTAAAGGCATTGCCTGCCGCATGGCCACTGGCGCGGCCGATAATATCATCCGCGGTGCCGCTGTAGTGGCCATCAGGCTGGCGCAGAATACGCCAGACCCGTGTCTGGCGCTCGCCATCGTCATAGACAAAATCTTCATGCAGCGTCAGCGTATCGCCCAGCACTTCACCACGAATCGCCACCTCAAAACGCCGCACCTGTTTACCGCTGTAGTCCTGCACCATGCCCCAGGCACGTGATTCGCCGTTAAAGTAGGCGAAGATATCGAGCTTCGGCGTGGCGGCATGGTAATCCTCAATGCTGGCACCGCAGCCGCTGATCAGCAGGCAGAGCAGCAGGCACATTTTTTTCCACATCTTAGTTTCCTCGCGTCAGATCCTGACGCAGCTCAGGGTAGGTGGTTTTCTCTGACAGCCAGATGGCTAAAAAGGCATCGCGAAATGCCGTATCGAAGCGCGGGCCGATGGCGATAATCGGCTGGGTGGTTCCCGTAGCCTGCCAGTAGAACTGGCCGCCTTGTGCGTCAGCCTGAAAGGCCAGACGACTGCCTGGCGTCACATCCGGCCAGAACCCTGCCAGCTGTGTCAGCCAGGCCTTGCGCTGCTGGTCGTTGCCAATATTTTGCTGCTGCCACTGTTCGTCGGTCGCTTCCAGCAGGTCGTCACGGCTGATATCGCGGCGATAAGTGATGATCAGCGCCAGTGGCCACTGCTGTGGCTGCCAGCGCCCCTGCGGCGTCATCAGCTGTGAGTCATACAGCGTGAAGGGACCCCATGTCAGCGTGGCGCGGCCAACCTGACGCCAGTGCAGCCAGTCGGCGGCGTGCAGTAACGGTGTAAACAGCAACAAACACCAGAGCCACTTTTTCATCGCGTCACCTTGCGGGTTTGTATAACAGCCAGTGTGTCAGTGGCAGATACAGTGCCCAGCCGCCGGCCAGTAACGGCCATACCAGCGTTGCGCTTTGCTGTAGCTGCATGGCGCCGAGACGCTCACCAATCAGATAGCTGCATGGGCCGCTGATGGCGCCCAGCGCAGCCAGCCAGCGTAACGGCAAGCGGATGGCGTTCAGCACCGTGCGCCACCAGCAGGCAAAAGTGAGCCACAGCGCGTACATCCACAATGGCAGTGCGTTGCTGCCCGTGAAGCGGAACAGATCGAGCATCAGCCAGAGGCTGTCCAGCGCCACACCTGCCAGTGTCACCAGTAACAGTCGTCCGCGGCAGCCGCGAGGCGAGAGCCACAGCGCCAGCAGGGCGACGATAGCGACGGGCAGTTCCACACGCTCACGTACGCCAACCGCCAGCGCCCAGTAAAGATCAAAACCGATCGCCAGCAGCCAGAATTGTGCGCGTTTCATGGCCGTACGGCAGTGAGCTGAATAGTGCCAATGGTGCGCGCCAGAAAACCGGCCTCGCAGTAGCAGAGGTAGAACAGCCACATACGGCGAAAACGGCGGTCAAACTGTGCACTCTCCAGCTGCGGCCAGGCATGGTCGAAGCTTTGCCGCCATGTGCGTAATGTACGGGCGTAATCGCTGCCGATTTCAAACACATCCTCCACCCGATAGTCGCTGTTCTCGCTGAGCGTCTGTTCCAGCAACGCCGTGGACGGTAAAAAACCGCCAGGGAAAATATAGCGCTGGATGAAATCCACCCCGCGGGCATAGATCTCATAGCGCTCCGGGCTGATGGTGATGGCCTGCAGCACCAGACGCCCGCCAGGCCTGATCAGCTGTTGACAGCGCTGAATAAACAGCGGGATATAGTGGCGTCCGACGGCTTCCACCATTTCCACTGACACCAGCTTGTCGTACTGTCCCTGCAGCGTGCGGTAGTCTTCGCACAACACGGTGACCCGCTCGCTTAACCCGGCATCTGCAATCCGCTGACAGGCGAACTGATACTGTTCCTGCGAAATGGTGGTGGTGGTGACGCGACAGCCATATTCGCGTGCAGCAAATTCTGCCAGCGCCCCCCAGCCAGTGCCGATTTCCAGCAGATGGTCGCCGGGCTGCAACGCCAGCTGCTGGCACAGGCGATGCAGCTTCGCTTCCTGCGCCTGTGCAAGACTCAGTTCCGGCGTCTGAAACCAGGCGCTGGAGTATTGCATCGACGGGTCGAGAAAGGCGCGGTAGAAGTCATTGCCCAGATCGTAGTGAGCGGAAATATTGCGTCTGGCCTGGCGCACACTGTTGCGGCGCAGGCGATGAATCAGTTTGTTCAGCGGCGTGGTCAGCCAGCTGAGCCGCGCTTCCAGCCGATCGGTGACGGCCATATTCTCTGCCAGCACCTGGATCACGGCAGTGAGATCCGGCGTATCCCATTCACCGTCCATATAGCTTTCCGCTGCCGCGATGCTGCCGCCCAGCAGTACGCGCCGGTAAGCCCGGGTATGGCGCACATGCACTTCCGCCTGCAGCGCCGCCTGCGCATCACCAAAAAAACGTTCGCCAAGATGGGGATCGCTGATGCGCAAACCTGCCCCCTGAATCTGCCCCAGCAGGGTGAAAATGATCCGGCGTGAGGCCGAATAGCGTTTACCTGTTTTGCTGCTGTGCGTCACGCTCACTTCGGATATGCGTATCGTTTTAGCTCCCCGACTTCGGATGGTCGTAGATCGGCGCTCCTTTGCGCCAGAGTTTGAAAGCCTGCCAGTAAATCGCCAGCGCAGTACGCAGCGTCATTAATGGGAAGCGCCAGAGGTGATGACGCAGAGTGCGTCGCGTCAGCACTTGCTGGCGCAGGTAAAGCGTGGCGTCGAATTCACGTCCGGCGCGGTGATTTTCGATATGCACCCGTAGCGATTTTCCCGGCGGGGAGAGCCGCCAGTGATATGTCATCTCCATCGAGTTGAAAGGGGAAACATGAAAGGCTTTGGCGGTGGTTTCGCTGCCGTCCGGTCTGACCGCGTAAGTGTGGCGCTCATTCCACGGCGTATTGCGCACCTCCGCCAGCAGCCAGCGCAGCTGACCACTGTCGTCATACAGGTAGTAGAAATTGACCGGGTTAAAGGCGCAGCCGAAATAACGCAGCTGGCACAGCAGCAGCACCTTGCCCGTCAGCGTCTCGCCGGTCAGTTGTGCGATACGCTTTTGCGCGCGCGCTTTGATATCGCCACCGCCGAGAAAATCCGCACTGTCAAAGGATGCCGCAGCAAATCGCCCGCGACGGATGCCTGCCTGTGACAACTGCGCCAGTTCATCGAGATCAATCAGCGCCATAAAAATAGCGTAACTGAACTGATGTTCGACCGGCGTAAACCGGCGATGACGCACATGACCACAGTACAGGCAGCTGTTCATAGCAGGCCCGCCTATTCCATGCCGGAGACCACATCCAGCGCGCTGCGGATACCGTCCTCATGAAAGCCGTTATAACTCCACGCGCCGCAAAACCAGCTGCGTCGCTGACCGTTCAGCACCAGCCGCTGCTCCTGCGCAGCAAGGCTCCGGGCGTTAAATTGTGGATGGTGGTAGCAGAAGGTCGCCAGTACCTTCTCCGGGGCAATCGGCTGGGTTGGATTGAGCGACACACAGAATGTGTGCGGAGCACGGATGCCCTGCAAAATATTCATATTGTAAGTGACGCTGGCACCGGCGTGTTCGCTACCCGCTGCCGCGGCATCAAGATGATAATTCCAGCTCGCCCAGGCGCGGCGGCGTTTTGGCAGCAGGCGGGTATCGGTATGCAGCACCACCTGATTCGCGCGGTACGGCGTGGCGGATAACATCGCCTGTTCTTCCGGTGTGGCATCCGGCAGCATCTGCAGCGTTTGATCACAATGGCTGGCGAAAATCACCTGATCAAACTGCTGGCTACCCGTCGCGGTTTCCACGATGACACCCTGCTCATGGCGGCGCACCGCCAGTACCGGCGTGTTCAGGTGCAACTGCAGTTTATCGCCCAGCAGAGTGAGCAGGCGGCGTACATACTGGCGTGAACCGCCCGGAATGACATACCACTGTGGACGGTTGACCACGTCCAGCAGGCCATGGTGGTTAAAGAAATGCAGAAACAGTGACAGCCGCATCTGGCGCATTTCCGCCAGCGATGTTGACCAGATAGCCGCGCCCATCGGCAGAATATAGTGGCGGGCGAAGAAGTCGCTAAATCCCTGGCTGATAAGAAAATCATCCAGCGTTTTATCGTCATTCTGCTGTTGCAGCCAGAGTTTGCCACGTTTATTAAAACGCAGGATCTCACGAATAAAACACCAGAACGCCGGGCGGAACAGGTTACGGCGCTGAACAAACAGGCTGCTGAGGGTATGGCCGTTATACTCCAGCCCGCTGGTCTGGTTGCGTACCGAAAAACTCATCTCGGTCTTCTGGCTCTCCATGCCCAGTTCCGCCAGCAGCGACAGAAAGTGCGGGTAGGTGCGGTCATTAAAGACAATAAAACCGGTGTCGATGGCGTACTGCTCTCCCTGCAGTTCGACATCAACGGTGGCGGTATGCCCGCCGGGTGTCGCAGAGGCTTCAAACAGCTGTACCTCGGCGCGCTGCGCCAGTTTCCATGCGCAACTGAGACCGGCAATCCCGCTGCCGATAATCGCTATCTTCACTACACTACCTCGCTATCTGCTGGGTCAACAGCCGCTGCCACGACTGGGGTAAACGTGCTGTCAGACGCAGAATCAGAGCAAACAGCGGTGGAAACGCGATTTCCCGTTTCCCGCGCGCCAGGCCACGACGAATATACCTGGCGGCCTGCTCCACACTGATGATCATCGGCATGGCAAAATCATTACGCGCTGTCAGTGGTGTGGCGACAAAGCCCGGCTGTACCAGCGAGATATGGATGTTGCGGTGACGCAGATCCTGCGCCAGACTGCGGGCAAAATACGCCAGTGCGGCTTTCGATGCGCCATAGGTTTCCGCGCGTGGCAGCGGCACCAGACTGGCGGTAGAGCCGACCAGCGCCACCCGGCTGCCCGCAGCCAGCTGTGGCAGCAGGGCATCCAGGCAGTTAACCGGGCCATTAAAATTGGTGTTCATTACATGGTGGACTTTCTCTGCCTCCACCACGCCGTGGTCAAGATATTCACAGGTGCCCGCACACAGGATCGCCAGTTCGACGCTGGTTTCCGCCAGCGCTGCACGCGTGGCAGCCAGGTCCGTCATATCTAAGGGGCAGAGCGTGATATGCGGCGCATGCTGTTGTAACCGGGCCAGTTTGTCGCCATCGCGGCCACAGGCGATGACCTGCCAGCCTTCTGCGGCGTAGTCGCACGCCAGCTGAAAGCCAATCCCTGAACTGGCGCCGGTAATCAGCACGCGTTTCATGTTTTCAGCCTTTTTTTCAGCAGACGAATCACACCGCCCAGCAGCGGGACTTTTTCATACAGCATTTCGCCCAGGTCGTAGTAATCACGCTGGAAGACAATTCGCTCTTCACGAAACACCAGATAACTGCTCCCTTCCAGCGTCTGCGATGCGCTGTTCTGCAGCGCAGGATGGGCGTACTCCATACGCCATAACAGCAGTGCACACTGGTCGAAATAGTGCTGATGGGTGACGTGGAAACGGCAGTAGTGCAGATTTTTCAGCAGTGAAGCAAAATAGCGCTCCAGCGCTTCCACGCCGTGGTGCTGACCGACAGGATCGACCAGCAGTGTATCCTGATGATATATCTCGCTAAGCTGACTCAGCAGACTGGGTTGCAGATGCTGGTAAAACGACACCAAACCCTTCAGTGTTACCTGTTGTGCATGCTGCATATCCCTTCGCTCCTTTAGCTGCCGTGGGGCATAATGGCGAACCCTTGCTCCTGCCAGTGCGTGATCTGTTCCTGCTGACTGCGCGTCAGTTTTTTGCCGGTCCATAAGAAAATAGACTGGCCCGGGAAGATTTCCGGCCGCAGTGAATCCAGTGGTTCTGCTAATACATCAATACGCCAGCCGTGCTGCGATAAACGCCAGGCCTCGAGCCAGAGGCGGGTGCGATCTTCTGCACCCCAGCCAATGAGCAGGGCATCTTTCCCGGGCTTTTTCCGCGACCCGGTCAGACAGAACGCGACATAGTCAATCAGTGCGCCATCCAGCAGGCTGTTCATTGCCCGTGCGGTGGTCTGGTCCAGACCCAGACGCTGACGCATCGGGATGATGACATTATCTATTAGCGCATCTGCAGGATTTTCGCGACCCATAGTCGCAATTTTTACCCGTAATTTTGACGGGCATACACTGCGCAGCACCGTCATCAGTTCATCCTGCAATGCCTGCCAGCCGTCCTGTGCATGAACGTGCTCGCCCTCCAGCAGAGCTTTGACTTTGCCGACCGGCACGCCACTTTCGATCCAGCGTTTGATCTCTTCAATGCGCTGAATATCCTCGTCATCAAACTGACGATGACCACCTTCTGATCGTTGTGGTTTCAGCAAACCATAACGACGTTGCCACGCACGCAGCGTCACCGGGTTAATCCCACAGCGCTCGGCGACTTCACCGATGCTATAAACGGTCATGTTTTTCCTCTGTATTCAACACTTCTCTGTCAACGTTAGCCTGTGATAATGGGTTGTACAACTATGATTTAATTGTACAAGTTGACCTTGCGCAAGTTTTTTGTTAGATCTCATATGTGAGATTTAATCCCGAATTTGAGATGACTCTATGACTCAGCAGGAAAGCACTGAACAGCGACTGGCGCAACGACTGGCGGAACTGCGGCTGGCGCAAGGCTGGTCGCTGGAGGAGCTGGCAGAAATGACCGGTATCAGCCGGGCGTCGTTGTCACGCATTGAGCGCGCAGAAACCAGCCCGACGGCGACGTTACTGAACAAACTCTGTGCCGCGTATGGCCTGACGATGTCACGGCTGCTCAGCGCCGTGGAAGAGAACAGCGTCCAGCACCTGCGCCCTGCGCAGCAAATGGTGTGGCTGGATAAGGAGCACGGCTTTGAGCGCCGCAGCCTGTCGCCGCCCGCCAGTGCGTTTCGCGCCGAGCTGGTGGAAGGGAAATTGCGTGCTGGCGCGCGCATTGAGTATGACACTCCGCCGCTGGCTGGTCTGGAGCAGCATATCTGGCTGCTGGCGGGGGTGCTGGAAATTAGCGTCAATGGTCAGCACTGGCGGCTGGAAACGGGCGACTGCCTGCGTTTTCATCTGTTTGGCCGATCGTCTTTTCACGCGCCGGAAGGGCAGGCGCATTATGCTCTGGTGGTATGCCGTCCATGATTGATTACGAAATACTGAATGCTGAACAGGCGCAACAGGAACATGCGGCACTGTGCGATGTGCTGACAGGCTGCGTGGCACAGGGTGCCAGCGTGGGATTTATTGATGCGACGGATCAACCACCGATTGCCCGCTTCTGGCAGGATGTGGTGTACAGCATCGCCAGCGGCGATAAAACACTGCTGGTGGCGCGCGATCGCGGCCGGATTGTGGCTACTGTGATTGTGGTGCTGGGGATGATGCCGAACGGTGCGCATCGCGCGGAGATCAGTAAGCTGCTGGTGCACCCGGACGCGCGCCGGCAGGGCATTGCCCGCCAGCTGATGTTGCAGGCGGAGCAGATCGCCCGTGCGGCGCAACGCAGTTTGCTGGTGCTGGATACACGCAGTGGCGATGTGGCTGAACAGCTCTATCTGTCGCTGGGCTGGCAGGTTGCAGGCAGCATCCCGTGGTTTGCGCGATCAACGGAAGGTGAAATGGATGCCACGACGGTGATGTACAAACGGCTGGAGGCATATAATGGCCGATGACGTGCTGGTGACGGTCAGCCGTGAAGCCGTGGAGTCAGCTGATGCACAGGCGCTGATGGCGCAGCTGTCCACCGTGCTGCAGCAGATTACCGGCGACAGTGGCCAGCATTCGTTTAACGCCGCTGATCTGCAACATCCGGCCGCCTGTTTTGCCGTCGCGCGCGATCAGCAGGGGAATGCGCTGGGTTGTGGTGCTATTCGTCCACTGACGCAGGACGTGGCGGAATTAAAGCGGATGTTTGCCCGCGAAGGCGCGCAGGGAACCGGTTCGGCGTTGCTGCATTTTCTCGAAGCTGAAGCGGCGACACTGGGCTACAGGGAAATCTGGCTGGAAACGCGCCGTGTTAACCAGCAGGCCGTGCGTTTTTATCTGCGCCGGGGTTATCAACCCATTGCCAGCTACGGTCGCTATATTGGCAACCCTGAAGCGCAGTGTTTCGCCAAAACCCTAAGATGATAAGCGGCGCTGGCTATGCCGCCAGCGCCTTAACCAGATACGGGAAGAGCTGGGCGAGAAAAAGTGCGCTCACTACCCAGACGATGATGCGGTTTTTCGCGTCGATGATATCGGTTCGGGTCGCGTAATTCGATTTAATGACCGCGACATCAATTTTCAGTTCCTGTACATCGGTTTTTAGAATGTGCACATCAGATTTTAAAATCTGCACATCACTTTTGAGTACGCAGACATCTGATTTCAGTACCTGAACGTCTGATTTCAGTACCTGAACATCTGTTTCAGAACGTCGACATCCGTTTCGAGTTTCCCCAGTTTTACCTGCATGGCAGCACCTCCGTTGTGATTGTTTTCAGGCAAATGGAACATTCCCCGAGTGACTTGCGCCTGTTTTGTGGTGTTCATATTTTAACCTCTCTCCTTGTAATTGTCGCGCGCTTCCTGACCGCTACTGTGTAAAGATTCAGTGGTTTAGGGACAGTGGAGCATGGGTATGCGACGTGCGGAAGTGAAAGATGCGGAATCTGGAAGGCGTTACGCATATACTAAACTTCACCGCGCAAGCAGGTGCACCTGATATCCCCGTAGTGCATAATATCCGCTACACCATTTGCAACTAATTGATACTAAACAGATAACTAATGCTCACTGCCGCGCTGAAGACGCAAATTGGTCAATGGTACAAGGCCCTGCAACAACAGGTTCCCGATTTTATTCCGCGTGCGCCACAGCGTCAGATGATCGCTGAAGTGGCGAAAACCCTTGCGGGTGACGCTGGCAGGCATCTGGCGATTGAAGCGCCTACGGGTGTGGGGAAGACGCTCTCTTACCTGCTGCCGGGCATTGCCATCAGCCGCGCACAGGAAAAGCCGCTGGTGATCAGCACCGCCAATGTCGCGTTGCAGGATCAGATTTTCACCAAAGATTTGCCATTACTGCAGAAGAGCATCCCCGACCTGAAATTTACTGCGGCGTTTGGCCGTGGCCGCTATGTTTGCCCACGCAATTTATCGGCACTGGCGACGGATCAGGAACAACAGGGTGACCTGCTGCTGTTTCTGGATGACGAGCTTACGGCCAGTAAAGACGAACGTGCCCGCTGCGCCACGCTGCAGAAAAGCCTCGAACGCCATCAATGGGATGGCCTGCGTGACCACTGTGACGATGCCATTGACGATTCGCTCTGGCAGCGTCTGAGTACCGATAAAGCCAGCTGTCTGGGACATAACTGCCACTGGTATCGCCAGTGCCCGTTCTTTGTCGCGCGGCGCGAAATTGAAGATGCCGATGTGGTGGTGGCGAACCATGCGCTGGTGATGGCGGCACTGGAAAGTGAGTCGGTGCTGCCGCCAGCAAAACATCTGCTGCTGGTGCTCGATGAAGGCCATCACCTGCCGGAAGTGGCGCGTGATGCACTGGAAATCAGTGGCGAGATCTCGCCTGGCTGGGTCAGCCTGCAACTCGATTTGTTTGTGCGCCTGGTTGAGCAGTGTATGGCGCAGTTTCGGCCGAAGTCGCCACCCCCGCTGGCAAATATTGAGCGTCTGAAAGGTCACTGCGAGGAAGTGCGCGAACAGCTGCAGATGCTGTCCGCTATGCTGGCGTTGTGGCTGCCTGAAAACGAGATTGCCGGTGAATACCGTTTTGAAATGGGCGTGCTGCCGGAAGAGGTGCTTGGCCTGTGCGCGCGCTTATTTAAACTGAGTGATGCACTGCGGGGGCTTTCTGAAGCGTTGCTGAACGACCTGAGCGAGAAAACCGGCCAGTATGATGTGGTGCGTCTGCACCGCACGCTGTTGCAGATGAATCGTGCGTTCGCCTGGTTTGAATCGTTCAGCAAACTGTGGCGGCTGGCGGCGCTGGAGCAGGCGTCTGGCGCGCCGGTATCTAAGTGGGTGACGCGGGAAGAGCGTGATGGTAATCCGCATCTGTGGTTTCACTGCGCCGGTATCCGCGTCAGCGATCAGCTGGAAAAACTGCTGTGGCGTAAAGTGCCGCATGTGGTGGTGACGTCCGCCACCCTGCGTTCGCTGAACAGCTTTAACCGTCTGCAGGAGATGTCAGGGCTGAGCGAACACAAGGATGATCGCTTTGTGGCGCTGGATTCACCGTTCAATCATATCGAGCAGGGCAGGCTGGTGATCCCGCAGATGCGTTACGAGCCACAGCTCGCCAGCGAACCAGAGCATATTGCTGAGATGGCGCACTTCTTCCGTCAGCATATTGCGCAGGGGCAGCATAAAGGTATCCTGGTGCTGTTCGCCAGTGCGCGTGCGATGCAGCTGTTTCTCAGCCACGTCACTGCGCTGCGTCTGATGATGCTGGTGCAGGGCGACAAACCGCGCAGCCGCCTGATTGCGCTGCATCGCCAGCGGGTTGAGCAGGGAGAAACCAGTATTCTGGTGGGGCTGCAGTCGTTTGCTGAAGGGCTGGATCTGAAGGGCGAACTGCTGTCACAGGTGCACATTCATAAAATTGCTTTTCCGCCGGTAGACAGTCCGGTAATTTTGACCGAAGGCGAGTGGCTGAAAAGCCTGAAGCGTTACCCGTTTGAGGTGCAGAGTCTGCCGAGTGCCTCGTTTAATCTGATTCAGCAGGTGGGCCGCCTGATCCGCAGTCATCACTGCTTTGGTGAAATTGTGATCTACGATCGGCGGCTGATCAGCAAAGGTTATGGCGCGCGCCTGCTGGCCGCGCTGCCGGTTTTCCCGATTGAGCAACCGGCGATGCCGGAGGGCGAGCCGCCAAAAGTGGTGCGTGAGACAAAGACGAAAAAAATCAGACGGCGGCGTTAATGTCGTGTCACCCGATCAGGAAGCACAGAGCTTATGGAATATACCAAAATCATCAAAGAAGTCGGGCGTGGTAAAAATCATGCGCGCGATATTGACCGCGAGACGGCGCGTGCGCTCTACCGCAGTATGCTGGCGGGTGAGGTGCCGGAGCTGGAGCTGGGCGGCCTGCTGATTGCGCTGCGTATCAAAGGCGAAGGCGAAGAGGAGATGCTGGGCTTCTATGAAGCGATGCAGGAGCGGATGATGCGCCTGACACCGCCAGCGGGCAGGCCAGTGCCAGTGGTGATTCCCAGTTATAACGGCGCGCGCCGGCAGGCGAATCTGACGCCGCTGCTGGCGCTGTTGTTGTCAGCGCTGGGATTACCGGTGCTGGTACACGGCATCAGCCATGATGCCACCCGCATTACCAGTGAACAGGTGTTCGCGGCGCTGGGCATTACGGCGGTGACGGATGCTGCAAGCGCGCAGCAACGGCTTGATAACGGCGAACTGGTGTTTATGACGGTGGACACCCTCTGTCCACCGCTGGCAGCACAGCTGGCATTGCGCTGGCGGATGGGCGTGCGCAACAGTGCGCATACGCTGGCGAAACTGGCGACGCCTTTTGGCACAGAGACGGTACTGCGCCTGTCGAGCGTATCTCATCCGGAATATATCCCGCGCGTGGCAAAATTCTTCAGTGCAATTGGCGGCACGGCGTTGCTGATGAATGGCACCGAAGGGGAAGTGTATGCGAATCCGCAGCGCTGCCCGGCGATTAACCTGATTACGCCGCAGCAGGCTGAGCCTGAACAACTGCTGGCGCGCCAGGATGAGTCCGTACTGCAGGGCGAAGCGCTGCCGTCAGCGAAAGAGGCTGAGGTGACGGCGGGCTGGATCCAGCGTGTGCTGAACAAAGATGTGCCGGTGCCGCAGGCGTTGCGGCTGGAGATCGCCTGCTGCCTGGTGGCAGCGGGTCAGGTGACCGATATTGACGATGGTCTGGCGCAGCTGGATGCGGCAGGGTATTGATCACGCTGGCGACGCAGCGGCGTCGCCTTTTAGTCCGCTTTTGTGCTGACGGGCAGCAGCTGTGCCACCAGTTGCTGCCAGATGCGAATCCCGTGAGTAATCAGCTGATCATTAAAATCGTACCAGGCGTTATGCAGCGGCTGAGACGGTGTTGCGCCATCTGCGCCAATCCAGAAATACGCGCCCGGACAGGCCTCCAGCATACAGGCGAAATCCTCTGATGCCATTGATGGCGGCACGTCCCAGCGAACGGCGTCGCTACCCAGCAGTTTGCTGGCTGCATCGCGTACCTGCTGTGCCGGTTGCGGATGGTTTTTGGTCACCGGATAACCCGGATACCAGCTGATGGCGCCGCTGATACCAAACGGTGCCGGTAAGGTGGCAACAAACTCTTCGATCAGCGCACGCACTTTGCTGCGCACCTCACCCTGTAAGCAGCGCACCGTGCCGCGCAGCGTTACCTGTTCCGGGATCACATTGATGGCTTCACCGCCGTTAATCTGCGTCACGCTGACAACCGCTGATGCCAGCGGAGACAGGCGGCGCGCCGGAATAGTCTGCAGCGCCAGAATCAGATCCGCTGCCGCGACGATCGGGTCTGCACCGCTTTCCGGCATCGCCGCATGGCAGCTTTTGCCGGTTAAGGTGATTTCAAAAGAATCGAGCGAAGCCATCATCGCGCCGCTGTTGACGGCCACCGTACCGACTGGCAGACCGGGCCAGTTATGCAGTGCGTAAATGGCATCCATCGGAAACAGGGTAAACAGGCCTTCTTCCACCATTTTGCGTGCGCCACCGAGGTTTTCTTCTGCAGGCTGGAAGACAAAGTGCAGCGTGCCGCGAAACTGGCGGGTTTCACTCAGCAATCTGGCGGTCGCCAGCAGAATAGCGGTATGACCATCATGGCCGCAGGCGTGCATCACGCCGGGCTGAGTGGATTTATGAGCGGGATTACCCAGTTCGGTGATTGGCAGCGCATCCATATCGGCGCGCAGGCCAACGACCGGACCAGGACCGTTTTCCAGCGTACCGACAACACCGGTTCCGGCGAGGCCGGTATGCACCTGTAAGCCCCATTCGCGCAGTTTTGTTGCCACCAGTTGTGAGGTGTGATGCTCCTGATAACCCAGCTCGGGACATGCATGCAACTGGCGACGCCAGCAAATTGCTTCTTCAATCAAGGTGTCACGAATGGTCATCACTGCACATCTCTCCTGGTGGTTGCCACAGTCCTTTTTACCCTGCGCCGCAGCCGCAGGCAACGAAACTTTGTGAGGCCGGTTGAATATTCACCCGCCAGAGATGGCGATAGCTGGCACGTGTTCTAAAACTGAACTGTCAGTGTGCTTTTTTTGTGCACTGATGGTGCGGCGTGGTGGTGGTTTTGCGCCATAACTGAGCATCCGTATAACAGAAAAGCCGACACAGCGGGCTGCGCGGGTTGGCATTGCTCTTGCATTGACTTGTATATACATGGGCGTACAGGGCTATAACAGCTCGCCGTCTCACTCACCAGAAGGAAACCAACATGCTCTCTCTCCGTGCGTTGAAACACACTCTCGCCGCTGCCTGCTGTCTTGGTCTGCTGGCTTCCACGTCTTCGTTTGCCGCCCCGGAAGCGGGCACGCTGAAAATGGGGGTTGAACCCTGGCTCGGCTACGGACAGTGGCATGTTGCAACGGAACATGATCTGTTCAAAAAGCAGGGGTTTGAAAAAGTTGAGGTCATCAACTTTGCCGAGGACAAAGATATTAACGCGGCGCTCGCCAGCGGGCAAATCGATGCGGCAAATATTGCGACGCACACGGCGATGGGCATGATCTCCGCCGGGCTGCCGGTAAAAATTGTGCTGCTGCTGGATCAGAGCAACACCGCTGATGCGATGCTGGTGTCGCCGGAGGTGAAGTCGCTGCAGGATCTGAAAGGCAAACAGGTGGCGTATGAAGAGGGCACCACCAGCGATATTCTGCTGCGCAGTGCGCTGGCCTCGGCGGGGCTGGCATTCAGTGATATCAAACCGGTGCCGATGCCTGCGGCGTCTGCCGGTAGCGCGCTGATCGCCAAACGAGTGCCGGTGGCGGTGACCTATGAGCCTTATCTGTCTGTGGCGATGCAGGGCGATCCGAACCTGAAAATGCTCTACAGCGGCCATGCCGATCCGGGTCTGATCAGTGATGTGCTGGTGGTGCGTGACGACGTGATCAAGAACAAACCGGGGCAGATAGCGGCGCTGATTAAAACCTGGGATGCCGCACTGGCGCACTATCAGGCCAATACCGCTGCTGACCGTGCCGTGATCGCCAAAGCGGTCGGCGCCACACCGGAAGAGCTGAAAACCGCGTTTGACGGCGTGAAGTATTACAGCCTGGCGGAAAACAAACAGGTGTTAAGCCATGACTTCACCAGCAAAACCTTCCCTCACGTACTGAAAGCGGCGACCGACGCCGGAATTGTGCAGCAGCCGGTGACCCCGGCGCAGGTGATTGACGCCAGTTTCGTCAATGCCGAGTAATGTCGGAGGCTATGCATGAGTTCGTTAAAGCTGGAGGGCGTCAGCCCTCCACCGAAGAAACCGCGCCGTCGCCGCTGGAGCCTGATGACCATCGGCAAGGCACAGACGCGCCGTCAGTTTCTCACCATCGCGATTCTTGTTTTTGTCGTACTGACCGCTAGCTGGTGGCTGGCGACCCGCAGCGGGCTGGTGCCGCCGCTGTTTCTGCCGGGGCTGGACAGTGTCTGGCAGCGCATGATGGCGCTGGCAGCGAATGGCATGCTGTGGAGTGATGTGCAAAGCAGCCTGTACCGCATCGTTATTGCGTTTGCTATTTCATCGCTGATGGCGATTGTGATTGGCTTGCTGGCGGGTTGCTATGGCCTGTTTAAAGCGATTGTCGAACCGCTGGTGGATTTTGTGCGTTATATGCCGGTGGTGGCCTTTGTGCCGCTGACCATCCTGTGGACCGGCACGGATGATTTCCAGAAGTTCCTCGTCATCTGGATTGGCACCTTCTTCCAACAGGTGCTGATGATGATTGATGCGGTAAAACGCGTGCCGATCGATTTTATCGGCCTCGGCCGCACGCTGGGGATGCCGGACCGCAAAATCCTGTTCCGCATTGTGTTGCCTGCCGCCTTTCCGGCGATCTGGGATGCGCTGCGTATCAGCCTCGGCTGGGCGTGGACCTGGCTGGTGCTGGCGGAGCTGGTGGCGTCGACCTCAGGTCTCGGTTACCGCATTGTGGTGTCGCAGCGTTACTTTCAGACCGACACCATCATCGGCTACATCCTGCTGCTGGGTCTGCTGGGCCTGATCACCGACCAACTGATGCGTGCCGCCGAGCGCGTGCTGTTCCGCTACAACCGGAGACGTTCCTGATGGCGACACTGACCCTAAGCAAACTGGATAAAAGCTTTTCGCTCGGCAAGACGCGGCGCCAGGTGCTGCACGGTATCGATCTCACGCTGAACGATAACGAGTTTGTCTCGATTGTTGGCTCCTCGGGCTGCGGTAAAAGTACGCTGTTATCGATTGCCGCCGGTCTGGAGGAGTTCGACAGCGGTGATGTGCTGGTGGACGGGCAATCGATCACCGGGCCGGGCATTGACCGTGGCGTGGTGTTTCAGTCCTACACCTTACTGCCGTGGCTGACCGCGCGGCAGAACATTGAATTTGCCCTCAAAGCGGCAGGCACCCCGGCGAACCAGTGCCGCGATATCGCTCAGCAGCATCTGGAACTGGTCAAACTGGGCAGTGCGGGCGATCGCTGGCCGGGAGAACTCTCCGGCGGCATGAAACAGCGCGTGGCGATTGCGCGGGCGCTCTCGTATCGGCCGAAAATTCTGCTGATGGATGAGCCATTTGGCGCACTGGACGCCATGACGCGCCATCAGATGCAGCAACTGCTGATTGAGATCTGGGAGAAACATCGCCTGACGGTGATGTTCGTGACCCACGATATTGAAGAAGCGGTGTGGCTGTCCGATCGCATTGTGGTGATGGGGCCGGGGATTATCGACGCCACCTTTGATGTCGCACTGCCACGTCCGCGGCTGGAAACCATGAGCCGCGACGCCGAATTTATCGATTTACAACATCGCGTGCTGGATCGTATTCGCCAGCCTGCGCTGACTAACTGAGGAAGGAATTGACCATGTCTGTCACTTTTCACGATCTTTCTGCCGCGGATAGCCTGCCAGCGGAACTGTTTAAACGCACGGAATCCGATCTCTCTTTTTTCAGCGAACGCGTCACGCCGATTATTGCGGCCGTGAAAGAGCAGGGCGATGCGGCGCTGATCCGCTTTGGCCGTGAATTTGACGGTGTGCAGCCGGAACACTTTGCGCTGCGTGCTGAAGAGAGCGAGTTTGATGACGCCTTTGCCCGTATGGACCCGCAGGTGATTGAGTCGATTCGTTTCTCGGTGGAGAACGTGCGTGCGTTTCACGAGGCGCAAAAACCGGAAGAGATGTGGCTGAAAGAGATGCAGCCAGGCGCGTTTGCCGGCGACCGTCATGTGCCGATTGATGCCGTGGCCTGCTATGTGCCACGTGGTAAAGGGTCGTTCCCGAGCGTGCTGATTATGACCACCATTCCTGCCGTCGTGGCGGGGGTGCCGCGTGCGATTGTGATCACCCCGCCAGGGCCCGATGGCAAGGTGGATGATGCGACACTGGTGGCGGCGCGGCTGGTGGGGATTAAAGAGATCTACAAATGCGGCGGCGCGCAGGGTGTGGCGGCAGTGGCCTACGGCACCGAAAGCGTGCCGAAATGCCTGAAAATTGTTGGCCCTGGCAGCCCGTGGGTGGTGGCGGCGAAACGTCAGCTGACGCATCTGCTGGACCCGGGTGTGCCTGCCGGACCGAGTGAAAGCCTGATCCTTGCCGACGACAGTGTCGACGGTGCGCTGGCGGCGCTGGATTTGCTGATCGAGTCAGAACATGGCCCGGATTCTTCGGCGTATCTGGTGACCTCCAGCCGTCGCGTGGCGGAAGAGGCGATTGCCGCGTTACCGGACTACTGGGCACAGCAGGGTGAAAAGCGCGCCGGATTCTCGCAGAAAGTGCTTGGCGGCGATCACGGCGGCGTGGTGCTGACCAAAGATTTCGCCACGGCGGTGGCGTTTGTCAATCAGTATGCGCCTGAGCATCTGGAAATTCTGGCAGCAGAGCCGATGGCGGTGATGACGCAGATCCGCAATGCCGGTGAGATCCTGCTGGGGCCGTATACGCCGATCACGCTGGGTAACTTTGTCCTCGGGCCGAACGCGGTGCTGCCGACCAATGGCGCAGCAAAAACTGCCGGGCCGCTGTCGGTGTTTGATTATATGA
Source organism: Erwinia sp. V71 (assembly GCF_965644245.1). Classification (NCBI taxonomy): domain Bacteria; kingdom Pseudomonadati; phylum Pseudomonadota; class Gammaproteobacteria; order Enterobacterales; family Erwiniaceae; genus Erwinia; species Erwinia sp. V71. Next base: position 11,033 of record NZ_CBFFRK010000001.1, on the reverse strand, counting down.
AACGCATTTCGGTGGGCTACGTGACGGCGGCGGGTTATCAGCCGCTGGCCGATAAAGCCAAACGCTTCGCGGAATATGAAGGCTTCCCTGGGCATGCGCTGGCGGTATCGGCGCTGCGCAACCGTCTGTTGCAGGGGGATGATGATGCCTGAGTCGTCACGTCAGCCACTGGCCGCCGAGGCACGCGCGCTGGCGAAAGCCGGGGAGTGGCAACAGGCCAGTGATAAATTGCGTCAGTTGATTGGTGAAGTCACGGGCGTCAACGCACTGACGCTGCAGATTAACCGCGATCAGTACAGCCTGAATTCCCTGAATGGCCGCGTGACGCTGGCGGATGACCGCACGCTGTTTTTCAAATATCACCATGAAGAGGGTGAAGATCACACCATTGAAGAGTATTACCGCGCCGAACTGCTGCGCGAACACGGTTTCCGCGTTGATGTGCCGCTGTATGCCTGTGGTGAGCCGGGGCGGCAGATTCTGTTGTACCGCCTGCGCGCCGATCAACGGCTGGCAGATGTCTGCCGTGGCATTGAACTGCAGCAGTCAGCCATCGATCCACAGCAGGTGATTGCGGCTCAGCAGCGCGCCGATACGGAGATTCTGCAACACACGCTGCCGACATTGCAGCTCGGGCGGGTCAGCGATGTGGCGGCGGAGCCGATTCATCAGCTGTTTTATCACCGGCTGATCACACCCGGTGAGCAACCGGGTCTCGGTGGGCGGGTGAAGCTGTTTTATGTCGATAAACAGTTTCAGCTGGCGGATGTGCAACTGAGCTGGCAGACCCTGAGCAATCTGCAGTGGGAAATTAACGGCGTGCGCTACAGCCACACGTTGCGCCAGCTGTTTCTCGACGCCGCCACGCTGCTGGCGCCTGATGCACTGGCTCAGCACGGGGGGGTGGTGGCGCATGGCGATGCCCATAATGCCAATGTCTGGTATGAGACACAGGGCAGCCAGCCGGAGCTGGTGAGTTTTGACCCGGCCTTTGCCGGCAGTCATATTCCGGCGCTGCTGGCGGAGATTAAAGCCACTTTCCACAATATTTTCGCCCATCCCTGCTGGCTGTATGAACCGGCGCTGGCGGCGGATCGGTATCAGGTGTCGGTGACGCGTAGCGGCGATACCCTGCAGGTGACGCATAACTGGCAGCTGACGGAACTGCGTGCTGCGTTCCTGCGCAGCAAAGGGGATCGCTACTGGCGGCCATTGCTGGCGGAACTGAAAGCGCGCGGGCTGCTGCCGGGTAACTGGCAGCGCATTATGCGACTGGCGCTGTTTTGTTGTCCGACGCTGGTGCTGGATCTGCGCGCGGGCGGTGGCAGCGGCCATACGCCGGTCAGCTCGCCGCTGGGACTGGCGCTGGCGGTGATGCTGGGCAGCGAAGGCGATGATGACTTCAACCACTGGCTGCAACAACTGGTGTAAGGAGAAGCGGATGAAAGCAGTGCGCTTATATGGTGTCGGCGATTTACGGGTGGAAGAGGTTGCCCCGCCAGCGATCGCTGCCGATCAGTTGCGGATAAAGGTGCTGGCCGCCGGGATCTGTGGGTCTGATTTACATAACTATCGTACCGGCAAGTGGATTGCGCAGCTGCCGGTGACCCCCGGCCACGAGTTGTGTGGCGAAGTGCTGGAAGTGGGCGCATCGGTTGCCGGTTTTCAGCCGGGAGACCGGGTGGTGGCCGATTCCCGTGTCTGGTGCGGCGAGTGCCCGGCCTGCCAGCGTCAGCAGTTTAACCTCTGCACCGGGCTGGGTTTTGTCGGCGAAGTGTGTGATGGCGGTTTTGCTGAGCAGACACTATTACCGCCCCGTGGCGTGCTGAAAGTTCCGGCAGAGCTGCCGCCATCCGTTGCGGTAATAAGTGAGCCGCTGGGGGTGGCGCTGCGGGTGGTCAATCAGTTGCGGCCTGCGGCTGGCGCGGCTGTACGTGTGGCAGGTGGAGGCACCATCGGTGGGCTGGTGGCGCTGCTGCTGCATGAGATTGCGGGCTGCCAGGTGCAACTGAGTGAGCCGAATCCGGCGCGTTACCAGCTGCTGGCGGATATTATTCCGCTGCATCCCGCGGGTGATTTCGCTTATGCGGTGGAAGCGACGGGGATCACCGCCGTGCTTGATCAACTGGTGACAGAGATCAGAGCGGGTGGCCGCATCGCGCTGGTTGGGTTGTTCCATCATGCGGCGGATTTTGATTTTAATCGTCTGGTGGAGCGTGAGATTGATCTGGTCGGCTGCAGCGTTTTCGCGGATGAACAGCGTCAGGCGCTGGCGCTGTTACCACAGCTGGCCGATAAGCTGGCGACGCTGACTGCGCCGCCGATCACGCTGGATCAGACGCCGCAAACCTATCATAACCTGATTGCCGGCAACAGCCGCTGGCTAAAATCCTGGATACAACCATGAATCAGACTCTGCAACGTTTCTCGTTATCGGGTAAGCGCGCGCTGGTGACCGGCGGCACGCGCGGGATTGGTTTTGCTCTCGCCGCCGGACTGGCGCAGGCCGGAGCACAGGTGATGATCACCGGCCGCGATGCCGGTACGCTGGGAGCGGCAGTTGAGCAGCTACGCCAGTGGGATGTCACGGCCAGCGGTCAGGTGCTGGATGTCACCGACACCGGGCAAATCCGGGCATTGTTCGCTGCTATCGACGCGCCAGATATTCTGATAAATAACGCCGGTACTGAGCAGGTGTGTCCGTCGCTGGATGTGGATGAAGCGCTGTGGCAGCGCATTATCGATACCAACCTGAAGGGCGCTTTTTTCTGTGCTCAGGCGGCGGCGCGGCTGATGGTCAGCAACGGCGGTGGGGCGATCGTGAATCTCTGTTCGCTGACCAGTCAGGTTGGCGTGCCGGGTGCGGCGGCGTATGGCGCATCAAAATCGGGACTGGTCGGGCTGACCCATACCCTGAGCACCGAATGGGCGTCGCTGGGTATTCGCGTGAACGGTATTGGTCCGGGCTATTTCAGTACTGAGATGACGCAGGTGTTTTATCAGGACCCCGTCTGGTGCGAGGCGATGCAGGCGAAGATCCCGCTGGGGCGTTTTGGTGAGATGGACGACCTGGTTGGTGCCGCGATTTTTCTCTGCTCAGAAGCGGCGCGCTATATCACCGGGCAGGTGATTTATGTGGATGGGGGGTATCTGGCGGCGATTTGATTAGCCTGCGGCTGGGCTTTTAAAGCCAAAATCTTACACACTTAAAGCCCAGGTCAGGGGCGTTTCGCTCGCCCTGTTCAGCCGTTTTTCCTCAGCGCTTGCGACGCCTCCTGAAAAGCAAAAGCCAGGTCAAAACCTGAAAGAGCAACATCAGAAGCGAATCCCATTTCATTCTGTTCCGGCGGTGATAGTGTGTTTCTTGATGGGAAACATGTGGTAGGCTGTTTCTCGATGGGAAACAAGGAGGAGTGCCGTGATAAAGAGCTGGAAGCATAAGGGATTACAAAAGCTTTACGAGAAAGGTGATGCCAGTGGGGTCAGGCGAAGGATGCAGAACGTATTAAGCTCAGGTTACTGGTGCTTGATGAAGCGGCTACGACTGAAGAGTTTAAACTGTACCCGGGTTTTAAATTTCATCCGCTGAAAGGCGATAAACAGGATCTGTATTCAATCACCGTTCGTGCTAACTGGCGGATTACCTTCGAATTCAGAGACGGTGATGCCTATATATTGAATCTGGAGGATTATCATTGATGGCTATGTTAAACCCCCCGCACCCTGGTGGACTGATTACGGAATACCTGGAGGACTATAATGTCAGCCTTCGCTCGCTGGCGAGAGACTTGGGTGTTTCTCCCTCTGCGCTGAGCAAAGTCGCCACGGGTAAAACGGCGATTAGTCCGGAAATGGCGGTCCGCCTTGAAGCCGGATTAGGCATCGCTGCCCGACTTTGGTTGTCGATGCAGGCAACCTACGATCTGAGTAAGGTTCGCGAAACGATTGATACTTCGCATATCGTACCCTCCCCTTATGCCAGGCTGATTATGGCTCGCTAACTGTCATACCGGAGCAAGCGTGTTTGCTCCGGTTTGCTAATCGGATGGGGTCAGAGGGAGACGACATTGCGCAGCAGGTGCGGCCCCAGCTGCGCCACATTGCAGCACCCCAGTTGCGCCATCGTGCGATCAATCTCGCCGCGCAGCAGCGCCAGTGCCTGATCAACCCCAGCCTCACCGCCTGCCGCTACGGCATACAGCAGCGGCCGGCCGATCAGCACCGCACTGGCGCCAAGCGCCAGCGCTTTCACCACATCCGTACCACGGCGAAAACCGCTGTCGATCAGAATCGTCGCCTGCGACCCCAGTGCCTGGCGAATTTCTGCCAGCATCAACATTGGGCTGATGCTGCCATCCAGCTGACGACCTCCATGGTTGGAGAGCACAATGCCATCCGCGCCGCTGGCCATCGCCCGCTGCGCATCCTGCGGCGTCAGAATGCCTTTAATCAGCAATGGACCCTGCCACTCACTGCGCAGCCAGTCGATGGTTTGCCAGTCGAGCTGCGTTTCCATTTGCTCGGCAAAGTAGGCTGCACCGCCGACGCCGCGCTGGTATTGCGGCGGCAGGTAAGGGCGCAGATTACCGAAACCCGGCATGCCCTGCGGTTTCAGCGTACGCCACAGCCAGCCGGGCCGGGTAGCCACATGCAGCAGACTGGCGGCTGACAGTTTCATCGGGCGTCGATAGTGGCGCTTATCACGCGCGCGATTGCCGAAATGCACCGCATCCACCGATACCACTAACGTGGAGCATCCCGCCTGGCGCGCGCGTTTCAGCAGGTCGATGGTCACACTGCGATCTTTCAGCACATACAGCTGAAACCAGTGATTACCGCGGCCATCGGCGGCGATCTCTTCCATGGCTGCCGTTGAGACGGTGCTCTGGATAAAACCGATATTGGCTTTGCGCGCGGCCCGCGCCAGCATCAGGTCGGCCTGATAGCGCAGCATGCCGTTATAGCCCGTGGGAGCAATCAGCAGCGGTGCGCTGAACAGCTCATCACCCAGCTGCACGCTGAGATCGCGCTGACTGGCGTCCTGCAGCACCGGCGGGACAAACTGCCAGTGGCTGAATACTTCACGGTTATGGCGCAGCGTCAGTTCATCTTCTGCACCGCCATCAACATAGTTAAAAGCAAACGCGGGCAGGGTTTTCTTTGCCTGTGCGCGCCAGTCGTCAAGATTGAGGATCATAGCACCTGCCTGAGGGCGGCAATAAAACGCTGGTTATCCGCGGCGCTGCCGATGGATACGCGTATCCAGTCGCGGTAGCCGGGTTCCAGCCAGGGTTTGACAATAATGCCAAATGCCAGCAGTTTTCGTGCCAGTTCCGCGCCATCGCCCGCAATACGGAAAAACAGGAAGTTAGCCTGTGAAGGCGCGATCTGCAATACCAGTAGTTGCAGCTCTGCTGCCAGCCAGTCACGCTGCGCCACAACATAGGCCACACTGTCGCGTACATGCTGTTGATCATCGAGCGCAACCCGGGCGGCGGCTTGTGCCGCGCGATTGATATTAAACGGCGTGCGCACGCGATTCAGCAGATCCACCAGCGCCGGATCGCTGGCAAGGCCGTAGCCCACGCGCAATCCTGCCAGGCCGTACGCTTTCGAGAAGGTACGCAGCACAATCCATGGCCGCGACTGCTGGCGCAGCACGCTCAGGCTGTCCGGATAATCCGCCAGCCGGGCGCAGTATTCGAAGTAGGCTTCGTCGATCACCAGCAGGGCATCCGCAGGTGCAGCGTCAATCAGGCGCTGAAAACCCGCCTGGCCGAGCATACAGCCCACCGGATTAGAAGGATTGCTGATGATCACCATTTTCGCCGGGCGACTGAGCGCCTGTTCCCAGGCGGGCAGGTCATACTCCATCTGTTCATCAACAGCCACCAGATCCACCTGTGCCCCCATCAGCTGCGGATAGAGCTGATGCAGGCCGAAAGAGGGGAGCAGGGTGACCACGCGGTCACCGCTGTTAATAAACGCCAGGCACAGCAGCTTCAGCAACTCTTCGGAACCGTTGCCGATAGCAATACAGTCCGCCGCCACGCCGGTCGCCACCGCCAGCGCATCACGCAATTCACTGCTGGCGGCATCCGGGTAAATGGCGCTGCGCGGATTGCTCTGTTGCAGCGCCTGCTGTACCCGCGGGCTGGCGCCCAGCGGGTTTTCATTGCTGGCAAGGCGTGAAATGGTGTCCACCTGCCAGGTTTTTCTTACCGCTTCATCCGAAAGTCCGGCGTTATACGCGCCGAGTTGCAACACATCCTTGCGTGCCAGAGCGTGGAGTAAGTCGCTGTGCATGGGACCTCGCTATTTCACCATTGGCAGATTCAGCTGATGCTCACGAGCGCAGGCCTGAGCCAGCTCATAACCGGCATCGGCATGGCGCATCACCCCGGTCGCCGGGTCGTTCCACAGGACGCGTCCCAGACGTGCATCGGCTTCCTTGCTGCCGTCGCAGACAATCACCACCCCGGAATGCTGTGAGAAGCCCATTCCCACGCCGCCGCCGTGATGCAGGCTGACCCAGGTCGCCCCGCCAGCGGTATTCAGCAGCGCATTCAGCAGTGGCCAGTCAGAGACGGCATCAGAACCGTCGCGCATCGCTTCGGTTTCACGGTTGGGGGAGGCCACCGAACCGCAGTCGAGATGGTCACGACCAATCACCACTGGCGCTTTCAGTTCGCCGTTGCGCACCATTTCGTTAAACGCCAGTCCGGCGAGATGACGCTCGCCCAGACCCAGCCAGCAGATACGCGCCGGTAAGCCCTGGAAGGCGATGCGTTCCTGCGCCATGTCCAGCCAGCGATGCAGGTTAGCGTGATGCGGGAACAGCTCTTTCAGTTTAGCGTCGGTTTTGTAGATATCTTCCGGATCGCCGGACAGTGCCACCCAGCGGAATGGCCCTTTACCTTCGCAGAACAGCGGGCGGATATACGCCGGAACAAAGCCCGGGAAATCAAAGGCGTTTTTCACCCCTTCATCCAGTGCCACCTGGCGGATATTGTTGCCGTAGTCGACGGTAGGAATCCCCATATGGCAGAAATCGAGCATCGCCTGCACATGCACCGCCATTGACGCGCGCGCGGCTTTTTCCACTGCTTTCGGGTTGCTGGCGCGTTCGCTTTCCCACTGTTGCAGGCTCCAGCCCACCGGCAGATAGCCATTCACCGGGTCATGTGCGGAAGTCTGGTCGGTGACGATATCCGGTTTCATGCCGCCCGCTTTGGCGCGTTTCACCAGCTCCGGCAGAATTTCCGCCGCATTACCCAGCAGGCCCACAGAGATGGCGCGTCTGGCCTTGTTCGCCTCGTCGATCATTGCCAGTGCTTCATCGATGGTGTAAGCCTTGTAGTCGAGATAACGGGTGCGCAGACGGAAGTCGATACGTGATTCCTGGCACTCTACCGCCAGCACCGATGCGCCAGCCAGTACACCCGCCAGCGGCTGTGCGCCGCCCATGCCGCCCAGACCAGCGGTCAGAATCCACTTGCCGCTCAGGTCGCTGTTGTAGTGCTGACGGCCTGCTTCGGCAAAGGTTTCAAAGGTGCCCTGCACAATGCCCTGGGCACCGATATAGATCCACGAACCGGCGGTCATCTGGCCGTACATCATCAGGCCGGCTTTATCCAGCTCGTGGAAGTGATCCCAGTTCGCCCAGTGTGGCACCAGGTTGGAGTTGGCGATCAGTACACGTGGTGCATCGGCGTGGGTGCGAAACACACCGACCGGTTTGCCGGACTGCACCAGCAGCGTCTCTTCCGGCTGCAACACCTGCAGCGAACGCAGGATCTGCTCAAAGCATTCCCAGTTACGCGCGGCTTTACCAATGCCGCCATATACCACCAGGTCTTCCGGCCGCTCTGCCACGTCGGGATCAAGGTTGTTCTGGATCATGCGATATGCGGCTTCGATCAGCCAGTTTGCGCAGTGCAGCTGATTACCCTGTGGCGCACGGATTTCACGGGCGACGGCTTTGCTTACTGATTCACTCATTACCTTGTTCCTTATGATTTAAGCGTTATAACCTGGCAGCAGGGCGGTGATGACCTTAGGCCAGTTGTCACTGGCGGCCCACTGACGCATTTGTTCAATATCCGGCGCCATCAGCCGGTCTTTATCGAGGAAAACGACGCGTTGACGCAGCTGGGCCAGCTGTTGTTCGAGGATCGCCGAGCTTTGCAGCGGGCGGTGGAAATCGATGCCCTGGGCAGCGGCCATCGCTTCAATACCCACCACGGTGGCGGTGTTAAAGCACATTGCACCGAGACGTCGTGCCGCGTAAGTCGCCATCGAGACATGATCTTCCTGGTTAGCGGATGTTGGCAGGCTGTCGACGCTGCCCGGATGCGCCAGGGATTTGTTTTCTGAGGCCAGCGCGGCGGCGGTGACCTGTGCGATCATAAAGCCGGAGTTCACCCCGCCATCATTGACCAGGAATGGCGGCAGACCGGAGAGACCGGTATCCAGCAGCAGCGCCAGGCGGCGTTCGGAAATCGCGCCGATCTCCGCGACGGCCAGTGCGATAATATCGGCGGCGAAGGCCACTGGCTCGGCGTGGAAGTTACCGCCGGAGATCACTTCGCCGGAATCGGTAAACACCAGCGGGTTATCGGATGCGGCATTGGCTTCAATCTGCAATACGCGGGCGGCATGATTGAGGTTATCGAGGCATGCGCCCATCACCTGTGGCACACAGCGGATGGAGTAGGGGTCCTGCACGCGCCCGCAGTTGATGTGAGAGCAGAGGATATCGCTGCCTGTCAGCAGGCTGGAGACGGCGGCAGCAACGGCAATCTGCCCGCTCTGGCCGCGTGCCTGGTGAATACGGGCATCAAACGGTTTAATCGAACCTTTAATCGCTTCCAGTGACAGCGCACCCGCCACCAGTCCGGCAGCAAAGACGTTCTCTGCTTCAAACAGGCCGCGCAGTGCCAGTGCCGTCGAGACCTGGGTGCCGTTCAGCAGTGCCAGACCCTCTTTGGGACCCAGTACGAAAGGCTGTAGCCCGGCCAGCTTCAGCCCGTCCACGGCGCTGATCAGTTCACCATTGACCCGTACTTCGCCTTCGCCCAGCAGCATCAGGGATAAATGAGCCAGCGGCGCGAGATCGCCGGATGCGCCAACGGAACCTTTTTCCGGAATACACGGCATCACACCGGCGTTAAACAGGGCAATCAGGGCATCGACCAGTTCGATACGCACGCCGGAGTGGCCGCGGGCCAGGCTGATCACTTTGGTCGCCATCACCAGGCGTACCACATTGTCCGGTAGCAGATCGCCAATCCCGACACTGTGTGATAACACCAGATTGCGCTGCAGTTCCGCCAGTCGCTCAGCCGGGATAGTGGTATTCGCCAGCTTGCCAAAGCCGGTATTAATGCCGTAGGTCACTTTGCCGGAGCTGACGATGGCGGCCACGGTGGCATTGGCCTTAAGCACTTCGTCACGCGCACTGTCATCCAGCGTCAGCGTAACGCCGCCGTGATAAATGGTCCTGAGCACCGCCAGTCCCACCGCGCCGGGCAGCAGACGACATTCTTGCGTACTGAGCGACATAGTATACTCCTGTCTATACAAGTGTGATGAAAATAATACCCGTTTTTGCCGTGATATCTGTCTGTTGCAGATATCACTGATCTGATTCCCCTCCCCCACGGCGTGGGGGAGGGTTAGGGTGGAGGAGATACAGGCACGATGTCGGCCGTCTGTTCCCCCATCCCAGCCTTCCCCCGCAGGCGGCGGAAGGCGTAACCAGAACCACAATTTCTCGAAGCGACTATACTGAGTGAAGCATAAGTGTATATTCTTGTCTATACAAGTAAGCAAGGGCTGTGCCAGATCGATCACAAATCCGCGATCTGCTGCTGCGCGGCTTCCCGGCAACAGCAGAAGGTGGGTTCAGCGAAAATTGCACCGCGATCAAGCACGGCTTGCACAATCAGCGGGCAACCCGGCGCAGATGCAGATGTATATACATTTGTGCCATCAGTCAGTAAACTAAGATGATTAGCGTGATTAAGGATACCGACTATGGTCGAGCAGACCGCCATTACACAACTTGCCGCCGCCATGAGCGATCAGCCTGCGCCGATTTATCAGCGTGTGAAACAGGCGATTATCAGCCAGATCAATGAAGGGGTGTGGAAAGCGAATCAGCGCGTGCCATCGGAAAGTGAACTGGTCAATAAGCTCGGCGTCAGTCGCATGACCATTAACCGCGCGTTACGTGAGCTGACCAGCGAAGGCTATCTGATCCGTATGCAGGGTGTCGGTACCTTTGTCGCAGAAAACAAGGGTTATACCGCGATGCTGGAAGTGCATAATATCGCGGAAGAGATTGCCCAGCGTGGTCATACCCACAGCAGCAAAATCCTGTCGATTGGCGAAATTAAAGCGGACCCGGAGCAGGCGGCGGTGCTGGGACTGGCGACCGGCGCAGCAATTTTCCACTCGCTGATTGTGCATTATGAAAACGAGCTGCCGGTGCAGCTGGAAGATCGTCTGGTGAACCCGCTGATGGCGCCAGACTATCTGCGCCAGGATTATGCCAGCCAGACGCCGTATACCTATCTGATGCGCGTGGCGCCGCTGACGGCCGGGGAACATATTGTTGAAGCAGTGGCGGCGGATGCGCGCCAGCGTAAATATCTGGCGCTGGAAGAGTATGAACCTTGCCTGCTGATCCGCCGTCAGACGTGGAGCGACAGCAAGATTGTTACCTACGCGAAACTGCTGTATCCCGGCTCACGCTATAAATTACTGGGGCGTTTCAAAGGGCATGGTTGATTCACCCGCGAAAACTGCCACTGCGGGCTAATACTGGCCCGCAAGTCAGATTCTTTTTGCCAGCAGATGACCCGCTGATCATTTTATGCCTGCAGAAAAACAGGGTTGGGTTTTCAACGTCGGTTTTATCATGTTCTACCTGATTTTAGTGATATTGCCGGACGGATTCAAGTTCGAAGTGCAACGCTAAGCCGCCTGTCTTAACTCTGCAAAGACCACTGAAGGCTGCCGGAACCCGA